>NZ_JAMYSQ010000007.1:0-208915 GCF_040321995.1 Mesorhizobium sp. M0207 | reverse complement strand
GGGTTACGCGGGAATGATATCTGCCGTATGTGCTCAGGCGATAAAGTTTGCCCGGGGTGAGCTGACGGCTACCCCGGCCCACTATCTCAACTTTCGGGCGGGGGCGCCGGGTCACAGCGGGGCGCCCTTCGTGTATCGGAACGCCCAGTGTTTCGGGGCGCACCGAAACGCGTCACACGCACGATGACGAGGACCAGATGACGGTGAAGCCCCTCTACCGACGTGTCTTGCTGAAAGCGTCGGGCGAAGCGTTGATGGGCGAGCAGCATTTCGGCATCGACGTATCGGTGGTCGACCGCATCGCCGCCGACATCGCCGAGGCCCGCGCATTGGGCATCGAAGTCGGTGTCGTCATAGGCGGCGGCAACATCTTCCGTGGCGTCGCGGTTGCGTCAAAAGGCGGAGACCGCGTCACCGGCGACCATATGGGCATGCTTGCCACGGTTATCAATTCGCTGGCGTTGCGCACCTCGCTCAACAAGATCGGCGTCGACGCCGTGGTGCTGTCGGCGATCGCCATGCCCGAGCTTTGCGAAAGTTTTTCGCAGCGTCAGGCGACCGCCTACATGAACCAGGGCAAGGTCGTCATCTTCGCCGGCGGCACCGGCAATCCGTTCTTCACCACCGATTCGGCTGCAGCCCTTCGCGCCGCCGAGATCGGCGCCGATGCTCTGTTCAAGGGTACCCAGGTCGATGGTGTCTATTCGGCTGATCCCAAGAAGGACCCGCATGCGACACGTTTCGAGCGGATCAGCCATGACGAAGTCATCAAACGCGGGCTTTCGATCATGGATACGGCGGCGATTGCACTTGCGCGCGAAAACAACATTCCGATAATCGTCTATTCGATCCACGAGAAGGGTGGCTTCGGCGATATCCTGAGGGGCGGCGGCCGTTGCACGGTTGTCGCAGACGATTGACCGGACCATGAACCCGAAAGGGACCGGTTGCGGATGAGGCTCGAACAGGGCCTAAGCAGTGAACCCGGGTTAACGGGTCGAGGAGACGATGATGAGTGGCGAGTACGACGATCTCAAACGGCGCATGGACGGGGCGATCGCCGCGTTCAAGCATGATCTGGCTTCGCTGCGCACCGGCCGCGCGTCGAGCAACCTGCTCGATGCCGTCCAGGTGCAGGCCTATGGCACCACCATGCCGATCAACCAGGTGGCAACAGTGTCGGTGCCGGAACCGCGCATGATTTCGGTTTCGGTCTGGGACAAGTCGATGGTCAGCGCAGTCGACCGCGCCATCCGTGAAGCCAATCTCGGCTTCAATCCTATCGTCGACGGTACCAATCTCAGGATTCCGCTGCCCGAGCTCAACGAACAGCGCCGCAAGGAGCTGGTCAAGATCTCGCACGGTTATGCCGAGAATGCCCGCGTCGCCGCACGCCACGTTCGCCGGGACGGCATGGACTTTCTGAAAAAGGCGGAAAAGGACGGCGACATCAGTGAGGACGACCATCGCAAACGGGCCGACCAGGTTCAGAAACTGACCGACGAGACAATCAGCACCATCGACCACCTGCTTTCCGACAAGGAAGCGGAAATCATGCAGGTCTAGGGTCTGGCCACGCCTGGCCCGGAAGCGAGAATATGGCAACGCCCGCGCATGTCGCGATCATCATGGACGGAAACGGACGCTGGGCCAAGGCGCGCGGCTTGCCGCGGCTGGCCGGTCACCGCGCCGGCGTCGAGGCGCTGCGCAAGACAGTGCGCGCCGCCCCCGGCCTCGGCATCTCCTTCCTGACCGTCTACGCTTTTTCGTCGGAAAACTGGTCACGGCCGAAATCCGAAGTCAGCGACCTCATGGGCCTGCTTAAGCTTTTCATCCGACGTGACCTCGCCGAGCTGCACCAGAGTGGGGTGCGGATCAGGGTCATCGGTGACAGGGCGGGGCTGCAGCCCGACATAAGGGGGCTGCTCGAGGAAGCCGAAACGCTCACTCTCAGCAACGAGGCGCTGACACTGGTCATTGCCTTCAATTACGGCGGGCGCGACGAGATCGTGCGCACCGCGCGCAAGCTCGCAGCGGCGGTGGCGCGCGGTGAGATCGAGAGCGAGGCGATCACGGCCGATTCCTTTGCCAGCTCGCTCGATACAGAGGGCATTCCGGACCCGGAACTGGTCATCCGCACCAGCGGCGAGCTTCGGCTGTCCAACTTTCTGTTATGGCAGGCAGCCTATAGCGAACTCGTTTTCCTGCCTTGCTACTGGCCCGACTTCAGTCGCGAGCACCTGTCCGATGCACTGCGCGATTTCGCCGGCCGCGAGCGCCGCTTCGGCGGACTTGCCGCCCAAGATGTCGCCTCAGGCTGAGGAATGAGCAACCTCCAACTCCGGGTCATTTCGGCCGTCGTGCTTGCCATCGTCACGCTTGCCCTGACCTGGCTCGGCGGACTGTCCTTCCGGTTGCTTTGCGCTGCCATGGCGGCGGTCATCTTCTACGAGTGGACGCGGATGAGCCGCCCCGTTGCCCCGGCAGGTGCTGGTGCTACGGCAGGTCTCGGCTTTCTGCCCGAGGCGCTGATCGTGGTCTTTATTGGTGCCCTCGTCGCCGGCCTGCCTGCGTCTTTGCTGCTGCCGCTCGTCGCGGCTCTGGTTGCTGTCACTGCCGTCGCTTCTTCCATGCGCAGGGCAGGACCGTGGGAAGCATCCGGCCTTGCCTATGCGGCCGTGTCCGGCTTGTCGCTGGCCTTCTTGCGTGACGGCGACCATTCAGGGCTGCTGGCCATTCTGTTCCTATTCGCCGTGGTTTGGGCGACCGATATCTTTGCCTATTTCGTCGGCCGCTCCATCGGTGGTCCAAGGCTGGCGCCGTCGATCTCGCCGGGCAAGACGCGGAGCGGGGCGCTCGGTGGGGTGGTCGGCGGCGTAGTGGCCGGGCTGCTTCTGGCCGCCGTAGCCGGAACGGGCAACCTCGTCGTGCTTGGCGTGGTCGCACTGGTGCTTTCGATTGTCGCGCAGGCCGGCGACCTGTTCGAATCATGGGTCAAGCGACGCCACGGCCGTAAAGATTCCGGCACGCTGATACCCGGCCATGGCGGCATCATGGATCGGGTAGATGGGCTTGTCGCGGCGGCTTTCGCCCTATACGTCATCGGCTGGATTTCCGCGACCGCCGACCATCCGGCACAGGGGCTGTTTCCGGTTTGAACGGCATCGTCGGTGGGCCGGCGCGGGGCTGCGTCATGGATTCGCCTGGATTGATGTCACAGTCGCGGCGTGATCTGTGCCGTGGATGAATTTGAGGGCATGAATTGAACGAGATTTTTCACGCGGTTTTCAGCACAGAGGGCTTTGTCCTCGGCACGCTGGTGCCTTTCCTGTTCGTGCTGACCGTGGTCGTTTTTGTCCACGAAATGGGCCATTACCTCGTCGGGCGCTGGTGCGGTATCGGCGCAAAAGCCTTTTCGATCGGTTTCGGCCCAGAGATCATCGGCTTCAACGATAGCCGCGGCACGCGCTGGAAGCTTTGCGCCATACCGCTCGGCGGCTACGTCAAGTTCGTCGGCGACATGAACGCGACGTCGAGCCAGCCCAGCTCGGAGGAGATCGAGGCGCTGAGCGACGAAGAACGCAAGGTTGCCTTCCACACGCAGCCGATCTGGAAGCGGGCGGCGACCGTCGTGGCGGGGCCGCTGTTCAACTTCCTGCTGACGATCGCCGTCTTTGCCGTGCTGTTTTCCGTCCACGGCCGGCCCGTGCTGGAGCCGATGGTGGCTGAGGTCACCGTCGGCAGTCCGGCCGCCGCGGCCGGCATCATGCCCGGCGACCGATTCGTCAGCGTCGACGGCAGCAAGGTCGAGACCTTTGCCGACGTCCAGCGTCTGGTCTCTGGCCGCGCCGGCGACAGCATCACCTTCGTCATGCTACGCGCCGGCAAGGAAATTACCGTCACGGCGACGCCGCGCTCGATGGAACAACAAGACGCACTGGGCAACAAGGTCCAGGTAGCCGTGATCGGTGTCGTCAACAACAAGGAACTCGGCCAGCCACGGCTGATCACCTATAGTCCGGCCGGGGCGGTCGGGGCAGCGGTCCAGGAAACCGGACACGTCATCCAGCGTACCGGCCAGTTCCTGCAACGTTTCGTTGTCGGTCGCGAGGACAAGTGCCAGCTGGGCGGCCCCATCAAGATCGCCAAGATGTCGGGTCAGGCGGCAAAGCTCGGCTTTGAATGGCTCGTGCAGCTTGTTGCATTCCTGTCAGTCGGGATAGGGATTCTCAATCTTTTGCCGATTCCCCCCCTCGACGGAGGGCATCTTCTGTTCTACGGCGTGGAGGCTGTCATCCGGCGGCCGGTGTCCGAACGCATGATGGAAATGGCTTACCGAAGCGGCCTCATATTGGTGCTCGGGTTCATGGGCTTTGTTTTCTGGAACGATCTGTTTGGGTGCTGAAATCATGAAGGAATTTGGCTTCGGCACGAGCAATGTTGAGACGCCGTTTACCATGCGTGGGGATATGCGTGACGCGAAAGCCACGCCGCAGGGTTAAGTAAATACAAATTAACCAGAAGCCTTGCGTGTAGGGAAAATCCGGTTAATACGGTAGGGGAAATTACCGCACGTCCGGTTTTCTCGCCGTGGGGACTTCGAGAAAAGGTACAAAAGCCCGATGAAGGCAGCATCCAAGTTTCTGAGCGCCGCGTCCGCGGTGGCAATGTCCGCCGCTCTGGTTGTACCAGGCGCGCTCGCAGTACAGTTCGTTGCCACATCGGCCGCCGAGGCGGCTGTCGTCTCCAGAGTCGAAGTCACCGGCAATCAGCGTGTCGATGCGGACACCATCCGCAATTACGTGACGATCAAGCCCGGCAAGGCGTTTTCCAGTTCGGATATCGACGATGCGGTCAAGGCGCTGTTTGGCACCGGGCTGTTTTCGGATGTGCAGATCAACCAGGTCGGATCGACGCTGGTCATCAAGGTGTCCGAATACCAGGTCGTCAACCAGGTGCTGTTCCAGGGCAACAAGAAGCTCAAGGACAACGCGCTTGAGGCCGCGGTGCAATTGAAGCCGCGCGGCACCTTCTCGCAACAGCAGCTCGACGCCGATGTCGAGGCGGTCAAGGCCGCATACCGGCGTATCGGCCGCGACGATGCCGCCGTGACCACCCAGATCATGGATCTCGGCGACAACCGGGTAAACGTGGTCTTCAACATCAACGAAGGCGGCCGCACCCAGATCGCAGCGATCAATTTCGTCGGCAACAGCGCCTATTCGAGCCGCCGTCTGTCGGACATCATCTCCACCAAGCGTTCGTCCTTCCTGTCGTTCGTGCTGCGCGACGATGTCTACGACGAGGACAAGCTGCGCGCCGACCAGGAGCTGCTGCGCCGCTTCTATTATAATCACGGCTATGCCGACTTCCAGGTCGTCTCGGCTGTCGGCGAACTCGACGACACAACCAACAAATACACCGTCACCATCACGGTGCAGGAGGGCGAGCGTTATACGTTCGGGGATGTCAGCGTCGAAAGCACGATCCCCGAGGTCGACGCCAAGTCGCTGGAATCGGTGGTCGAGACCCACAAGGGCGACGTCTACAACGCCAAGAACGTCGAGGACACGATCATCGCCTTGACCGAAAAGGTCGCTGGATCCGGCTATGCCTTCGCCCAGGTGACGCCGCGCGGCGACCGCAACTTCGAGAACCACACGATCTCGGTCGTCTATACGGTCGACCAGGGTACCAAGGCCTATATCGAGCGCATCGAGATTCGCGGCAACGATCGGACGCGCGACTACGTCATTCGCCGCGAGTTCGATGTCAGCGAAGGCGACGCTTTCAATCAGGTCCTCATCCAGCGCGCGAAGAGGCGGCTGGAAGCGCTCGATTATTTTGAAAAAGTCGAAATTTCCACCGTTCCGGGTTCTGAGCCGGACCAGGTTGTGCTGGTGGTCGATGTGGTCGAGAAATCGACCGGTGAGTTCACGGTCGGCGCCGGTTATTCGAGCGGCGGTGAAACGTCAGGTCCGTCCGTCGAAGGTTCCGTCAGTGAGCGCAACTTCCTCGGTCGCGGCCAATTCATCAAGGTGGCGGCGGGCGGTGGCAAGAACTCGCGCGACTACAGCTTCTCTTTCACCGAACCCTATTTCCTCGGCCGCCGGATCGCGGCCGGCTTCGACATCTACAAGCAGAGCCGAAACTACGACCATTACGACAGCGACACGACAGGCGCGACCGTCCGCTTCGGTCTGCCGATCACCGACAACATCTCAACGCAGCTGGCTTATAATATTGCGCAAGAGAAGTACGAGTTCGACGAGGGCTGCGTTCCCGTTATCAATGGTGGCACCTGCGACGTCTCCCAGGCGATCGTAAACGGCGTTGAAGAGAGCCCATGGCTCAAGTCCTCGGTCAGCCTCGGCCTGATCTACAATACCATCGACGACATGAAGAACCCGCATGACGGCATTTATGCCAATGTCGGCACCGAAGTGGCCGGCGTCGGCGGCGATGCCAAGTTCATCAAGGTCACGGCGCGCGGCAGCATTTATCAGACGCTGTCCGAACAATTGGACCTGGTGGGCCTCATTTCGGGCGGCGCCGGCCATGTCCAAGGCTATGGCAACGGCGATCTGCGCGTCTTCGACCATTTCCAGAGCAGCGACCGTATGATCCGCGGTTTCGAATACGGCGGCATCGGCCCGGTTGCTTCGGACAACAGCAATGACCATCTCGGCGGCACCACCTACTTCAATGCCTCGGCGGAAGCGCAGTTCCCGCTGCCGGTCATCCCCGAAAGCTTCGGTTTGCGTGGCGCTGTGTTCGCCGATGCGGCAACGCTCTACGGCAGCAAAATCGCAAGTGGCCTTGTCAATTCTTCGACAACCGGCATGGAATGGCGCGCTTCCGTCGGTGTCGGTTTGATGTGGGCATCGCCTTTCGGCCCGATCCGCATTGACTATGCGATCCCGGTCAAGAAGGAAAAGACCGACGACGTGCAGGAATTCAACTTCGGCATATCGACCCGCTTCTGATGTGCGGGCAATGATGCTTCCGGCTCGTTTGGATCCGGATGGCAGTGATCCGATACTACAGCGCAGCGCGTCCTATCGGACGCGCAAAGGACGTTGTAGCACTTTGATTTGCGCATGATCCTTTCCGAGGGTCGATTTCCGATTTTCGGGTCATGCGCTAGCTGGATATTGCTTCTGGAATGACCGATCCGGTGTTCTTCGCGCCCTCACGCCGGTATACGGCCGGCGAAGTCGCGAATCTGACCGGCTCGACGCTTGTTGATTCCGGTCTCTCCGACGTATCGATCGAGGCTCTGGCGCCCGCCAACGAAGGCGGCGAGAACGCCCTTGTCTTCGTCGATGGCAGGCGCAATTTCGCCCTGATGCAGTCACTGCGGGCGGCGGCGGTTCTCTGCCCTGCCGAATTTGCCGGCAAGGCGCCGGCGGGCATCGCGGTGCTGGTGCATCCGCGCCCGCAGCAGGCCTTCGCAATGGTCGGGCGTCTGCTTTTTCCGGCGGCTGCAACGCCTGGACCGATGACCGGCGAAACCGGTATCTCGCCGCACGCCCATATCGATGCGACCGCCCATGTCGAGGCCGGCGCGATCATCGAAGCGGGTGCGATCATCGGACCTCGCGCTGCCATCGGCAGCGGGACCGTCATTGCCCCGCATGCGGTCATCGGTCCGTCCTCGCAGATTGGCCGCGACGGCTATGTCGGTCCAGGTGCCAGCGTGCAATATGCGTTGATTGGCAATCGCGTCATCATCCATGGCGGTGCCAGGATCGGCCAGGATGGCTTCGGTTTCGTGGCCGGCGCCAAGGGTCCGGAGCGGGTTCCGCAGATCGGCCGCGTCATCATCCAGGACGACGTCGAGATCGGGTCGAATACGACCGTCGATCGCGGCGCCATGTCCGACACGATCATCGGCCAGGGCACCAAGATCGACAATCTGGTGCAGATCGCGCACAACGTTCGCATCGGCCGCAATTGCATTATAGCCGGGCTTTCGGGTATTTCCGGTTCCGTGACCGTAGGCGACAACGTCACCATGGGTGGCGGTGTCGGCCTTGCGGATCATTTGACCATCGGGTCCGGGGCCAAGCTTGCGGCAAGAAGCGGGTTTATGAGCAATGTGCCTGCCGGTGAGATTTGGGGAGGATATCCGGCGCAGCCGATGGCGGAAGCCATGCGCGAGATAGCGGCCTTGCGCAGACTTGCACGGACGCGCAAACAGGGTGAGGGGGGAAATGGCTGACATCGCAGCGGCGACGCTCGAAGCGGTTGACATAATGCGGCTGATGAAGCTCCTGCCGCACCGCTATCCGTTCTTGATGATCGACCGTATTGTCGACATAGATGGCGACGAATCCGCCGTCGGCATCAAGAACGTCACCATAAACGAGCCGCATTTCCAAGGTCATTTCCCCGACCAGCCGGTCATGCCCGGCGTGCTGATCATCGAGGCGATGGCGCAGACGGCCGGCGCCATCTGCATCCGCAGCCTTGGTACGGAAAAGCCGTCGCTGGTTTATTTCCTGACCATCGACAATGCCAAGTTCCGCAAGCCGGTCGTTCCAGGCGACCAGCTGAAAATTCATGTGAAGAAAATCAAGAAACGCGGCAATCTTCTCAAATTCGCTTGCGAGGCCCTCGTCGATGGCGCCAAGGCGGCGGAAGCCGAGATCTCGGCGATGATGGTCGCAAGCGGCTGACAAACGAATGCTAATGAAAATCCAGACAGTCATCCATCCATCCTCGGTCATCGAGGCAGGCGCCCAAATCGGCGAAGGCGCCCGCATCGGGCCCTTCTGTCACGTCGGCCCCGACGCCGTGATCGGCGACCGCGTCGAACTGGTCAGCCATGTCTCGGTGATTGGCGCGACCACCATCGGTGCATCGACCAAGGTCTATCCGATGGCGATACTGGGCGGGCCGCCGCAGAACACCAAGCACAAGGGCGGCCGTACCACGCTGGTGATCGGCGAGAACTGCACGATCCGCGAAGGTGTCACCATGCATGTCGGCACCGATTCCAGCCGCGGCGAGACGACGATCGGCGACAACGGCAATTTCCTTGCCTATGCCCATATTGCCCATGACTGCGTGGTCGGCAAGAACGCCACCTTCGCCAATCAAGCGACGTTAGGCGGGCATTGCGAAGTCGGTGACAATGTCTACATCGGCGGCCTTACCGCGGTTCATCAGTTTGTCCGCATCGGCGATAACGCCTTTCTCGGCGGTTGCTCGGCGATCGTCGGCGACGTCATTCCTTACGCCATCGCCGTTGGCAACCGTGCCAGCCTTCGCGGCCTCAACATCATTGGCCTGAAGCGCGCCGGCCTGCCGCGTTCGGAGATCCACTTGCTGCGCAAAGCCTACAAGACGATCTTCGATCGCTCCCGGACCGTCGGCGAAAACATCGAATTTGCCAAGGCGGAATTCGCCTCGTCGCCGACTGCCATGAAGATCGTCGACTTCATCGCCGGTCGCGGCAAGCGGCACTACGCCGTGCCGTCCCTCAAGGGTAGCGACGGCGACGACACCGATGATGAAGACTGAGGGCAGATGACGAAGATTGAGGCTGCCGGAAAAGGCCTTGATCTCGCGCCAGATGCCAAGGTCGGCATCATCGCCGGCGGCGGCAGTCTCCCGGTCGAAATTGCCCGAGCGCTCGCCCGGCAAGGCAAATTGCCCTTCGTCGTGATGGCGGCCGGCGAGGTCGATCGCATAGCCGATTTCGAGCCCTATGAGCAGGCAACCTTGAGGCTGGAAGACGTCGGCTCGCTGCTGCCGATCCTTAAGCGGCACCACGTCACGCATCTCGTAACCGCGGGTCATATCACGCGCCGCCCCAGGCTGAGCGCCATGCGCCTCAATTTGGGCCTGCTCGCGTGGCTACCCAGCCTCTTCGTCGGTGTAACCCGGGGGGACGATACGGTGCTGAAACTGTTCGTCCGCAGGATCGAGCGCAGCGGCATCAAGGTCATCGGCGCTCACGAGATCGTGCCGGAGCTGGTCGCCGCCGAAGGCCTGCTGACCAAGGCGGCGCCACGCAAATCCGACTGGCGCGACATCGAGGCGGCGCACGCGGCGGCAAAAGCCATCGGCGCGCTGGATATCGGCCAAGCGGCTGTTGCGGTCGGCGGCCGCGCCATTGCGTTGGAAGGCGTCGAAGGCACCGACGGGCTGCTCGAGCGGACAAGGGAGTTGCGCGGGCACGGCAGGCTGGCCGGCGGGAGCCGCGGTGTTCTGGTCAAATGCGCCAAGCCCGGTCAGGAACTGCGTGCCGATCTGCCCTCCATCGGCCCGCTGACAGTCGAGGCCGCGCATGCCGCCGGACTGGCCGGCATTGCCGTCGAAGCCGGTCGCTCGCTAGTGCTCGAAGGTCCCGCCACCATCGGACGTGCCAATGCGCTCGGCCTGTTCGTGATCGGCCTGCCTGCTGCGGAGCCGGCGCATGGCGAATGAGCGGCCGTTGAAGATAGCCATCGTCGCCGGCGAGGAGTCCGGCGACCTGCTTGGCGCCGACCTTGTGCAGGCGCTCAAGCGCATGACCGGGCGCGAAGTTCGGCTTGTCGGCATCGGCGGCCGCCATTTGCAGGCGCTCGGCCTGGCGCCATTGTTCGACGGCAGCGAGATCGCACTGATGGGGCTTAGCGCCATCCTGCGCGACCTGCCGCGCCTGATACGGCGGATCGGCCAGACGGCCACCGCGATTGCCGGTGAAAAGCCCGATTGCCTTATCACCATCGACAGTCCGGACTTCTCGCTGCGCGTCGCCAAGAAGGTGCGTGCCGCCGATCCGACTATCCCGATCGTCCACTATGTCTGCCCGAGCGTGTGGGCTTGGCGGCCGGGCAGGGCGGCGGCGATGAAGCCATATGTCGATCACATTCTTTGCATCCTGCCGTTCGAGGTGAAGGAACTCGCTCGCCTGGGCGGGCCGCCCGGCACCTATGTCGGGCATCGCCTTACACACGATCCGGGCATAGTCAGTGCCGCAAGGGCGCAGGCGCAGCCGCGTAACCTCGCCGCTGACCGTGTGAAAACGTTGCTTGTATTGCCCGGTTCGCGTCGCGGCGAGGTGCGGCGCCTGGTTGGGCCGTTCGGCGAAACGCTGTCGATCCTGCGGGCGCGCGGGCACCGCTTGCGCCTGCTGTTGCCGACGGTGCCGCACGTCGCCGACCTGGTCAGGACCTCGGTCGCGAGCTGGGACGAGAAGCCGGAGATCATCCTTGATGCCGAACGCAAATGGCAGGCCTTCGGCAAGGCGGATGCGGCGCTGATCGCGTCGGGGACGGTATCGCTGGAACTGGCACTGGCGGGTGTGCCAATGATCTCCTGCTACCGGCTCGATCCGGTCATGCGCATGGCGCAGCCGCTGATCAAAGTATGGAGCGCAGCCTTGCCCAATCTCATTGCCGACCGACCGGTTGTGCCGGAACACTACAATCAATATGTGCGGCCGCATTATCTGGCGCGGCAGTTGGAAGCGCTGTGCTCCGATACCGCCTACCGCACCTGGCAGAAGCATGGTTTTGCCGACATTGCCGGGCGTATGGCAACCGCCAAGCCGTCAGGCGAGATTGCCGCGGGGGTGGTGATGGGGATGGTGAGGAAGTGAGTGAATTATGAATTGTGAATAGTGAATTGTGAATAGCGGTTTCTATGGACAGGGAGCGACGCTTCGCTACTCCCATTCACCATTCACCATTCACCATTCACCATTCACCACCTTCACCGCTTCGCGATTGGCACGTAGTCCCGTTCCGGCGCGCCGGTATAGAGCTGGCGCGGGCGACCGATCTTCTGGTGCGGATCCTCGATCATCTCCTTCCACTGCGCGATCCAGCCGACGGTGCGGGCGACCGCGAACAGCACGGTGAACATGGTGGTCGGAAAGCCCAGCGCCTTCAGCGTGATGCCGGAATAGAAATCGACGTTCGGATAGAGCTTCTTCTCGATGAAATAGGAATCGGTCAGTGCGATCCTTTCCAGCTCCATGGCGATGTCGAGCAGTGGATCGTCCTTGATGCCGAGCTCGCCCAGGACCTCGTGCGCGGTCTTCTGCATGATCTTGGCGCGCGGATCGTAATTCTTGTAAACGCGGTGGCCAAATCCCATCAATCGGAACGGATCGTTCTTATCCTTGGCGCGCGCAATGAATTCCGGGATGTGATCGACATGACCGATCTCGCCCAGCATGTTCAGGGCTGCCTCGTTGGCGCCGCCATGTGCGGGACCCCACAGGCAGGCGATGCCGGCAGCGATACAGGCAAAAGGATTGGCGCCCGACGAGCCGGCCAGGCGGACGGTCGAAGTCGAGGCGTTCTGTTCGTGATCGGCGTGCAGGATGAAGATGCGCTCCATCGCGCGGGCCAGCACCGGATTGATCTTGTATTCCTCGCAAGGCACGGCGAAGCACATATGCAGGAAGTTGGCTGCGAAATTCAGCTCGTTCTTCGGGTAAATGAATGGCTGGCCGATGTGGTATTTATAGGCCATCGCCGCGATCGTCGGCATCTTGGCGATCAGCCGCATTGACGCGACCATGCGTTGATAGGGGTCCGAGATATCGGTGGAATCGTGATAGAAGGCCGACAGCGCGCCGACCACGCCGCACATCACCGCCATCGGATGCGCATCACGGCGGAAGCCGGTGAAAAAGCGCGACATCTGCTCATGCACCATAGTGTGGCGCGTCACCCGGTAGTCGAAATCGTCCTTCTGCGCCTTGGTCGGGAGTTCACCATAGAGCAAGAGATAGCAGACTTCGAGGAAGTCGCCGTGCTCGGCCAATTGGTCGATCGGGTAGCCGCGGTGCAAAAGAATGCCGGCATCGCCATCGATGAAGGTGATTTCCGATTCGCAGCTCGCCGTCGACGTAAAACCGGGATCGTAGGTAAAGACGCCGGCGGTGTTGTAGAGCGAACCGATGTCGATGACGTCAGGTCCTACCGAACCACTTCGTATCTTGAATTCATGGGTTTTGCCGCCGAGTTCCAGCTTGGCCGTCGATGCCTGGGTTTTGCCGCCAAATTCCATTTTTGTCGCAGGTTCGGTCATAGCAAACTCCTTTTTGTTTCCTCAGGCCGGCAAAGGCAAAATATCTGAACCCAACACGTCAAAAGCATCGGAATACGCACATTTGCGCCCGCAATTGAATCTGCGCGGCAGATTAGGCCAAGACCCAATGTTGCACTGCGAAACACACCTTTCAATGCCAATCTTCTTGGGCCAGTTTGCTAATCGATTTGATCAGCGATCCGCGCCAGGCTTTCCTCGCGGCCAAGCACGGCAAGCACATCAAAGACACCTGGCGAGGTACTTTTGCCGGTGAGCGCGGCGCGCAAAGGTTGGGCCACGGCGCCGAGTTTATAGCCGGCGGCCTGCGCATAGTCGCGGATCGCGGCTTCGGCTGAGGCGGCAGACCACCCCGAAACCGTGGCTAGTGCCGCATGAGCGCCCCGCAGGATCGCGCGTGCCTCACCGCTGAGCAGCGCCGCCGCCTTCTCGTCGACCGGCAGCGGCCGTTCGACGAAAAGGAATGCAGCCCCTTCAACAAGTTCGACCAGCGTTTTGGCGCGCTCCTTCAGGCCCGGCAACGCGGCAAGCAGTTGCGCCCTGCGTCTGTCGTCGAGGCGAGCGGCGATTGCCGGGCCGCCTTCTAGATAGGGCAGAGTGGCGATGAAGATGTCGAGCAGCGCCGCGTCGTTCATCCGGCGCATATGCACGCCGTTAAGCGCCTCGAGCTTGGCGAAGTCGAAACGGGCGGCGCCCTTGTTGACGTCGCCAATGTCGAACCATGTAATCATGTCGGCGATCGACATGATCTCATCGTCGCCGTGGCTCCAGCCAAGCCTCGCCAGATAGTTGAGCAGCGCCTCCGGCAGGTAGCCCATGGCGCGATAGGCTTCGACGCCAAGCGCACCGTGCCGCTTCGACAGCTTGGCGCCGTCGGCACCGTGGATCAACGGGATATGCGACATCGACGGCACCTCCCAGCCCATGGCGTGATAGATTACGGTCTGGCGTGCGGCGTTGGTCAAATGATCGTCGCCGCGGATGATGTGGGTGATGCCCATGTCGTGATCGTCGACGACGACGGCATGCATGTAGGTGGGATTGCCGTCCGAGCGCAGAATAATGAAATCGTCGAGATCCTTGTTGGGAAAGCGCACGTCGCCCTGGACGCGGTCATGCACCACCGTCTCGCCGTCTGTCGGCGCCTTGATGCGGATCGCCCCCTTGGCGCCGGGCGGCGCCTCCGACGGGTCGCGGTCGCGCCAGCGCCCATCATAGCGGGGCGGAAGCCCCTTGGCTCGCGCTGCCTCGCGCATCGCCTCCAGCTCCGCCGGCGTCGCGTAGCAGTAATAGGCCTTGCCCACGCGCACCAGCTCCTCGGCCACCTCGCGATGGCGCGGCGCGCGCTCGAACTGCGAGACAGGCGCGCCGTCCCAGGTGAGTCCGAGCCAGGAAAGCCCGTCGAGAATGGCTGCCGTCGCCGCATCCGTCGACCGCTCACGGTCGGTATCCTCTATACGCAGCAGCATCGTGCCGCCCGTGTGCTTGGCGTACAGCCAGTTGAACAGCGCCGTGCGCGCGCCGCCAATGTGCAGATAGCCGGTGGGCGAGGGGGCAAAACGGGTGACGACCTTATCGGGCATGGAACTCTCAGGCGGGCGAAGGAAGTGGGTTTGCGGACTTTCGCGCGTTGCGCGTTCATGTAGCATAGGAGGTCGAGGGCGCAAGGGGCAGACCCGATGGCTGTGCGAGGCCGTGGTGCGGGCGAGGGCGAGGACGTTGGCAGCGACGTCAGCGAACGCTTGCTGTTTGCCGCTCCCCCGCCTGTCCCGCCGGCACCGGCATTGCTACCTGCTCCGCGCTTCGATGCTCCGTCGCTGCCGGCCAGCGACCCAGCAACGGTTCTCGTGCCCGCGGGCGAGCCTATCGTACGCCTGCGCAGGCGTTTCCGCCTCCCGTCACCGTCCCGTATCCGCAACAGCGTAACCACAGCGGCCGGTCTGGAACTCGACCGCGGCATCGCCTTCCTGCTGGTGCCGGTGTTCCTCGCATGCGGGGTGGTCGTTTATTTCGGGCTGTCGGTGGAGCCGGCCTTTCCACAGCCGGTCGCAATCGCGCTCCTCGCGACCCTTTGTGCCGTCGTCTCGCGGTCATGGCCCAGGACGCGCCTGTGCTTCATGGTGGCACTGCTCTGCGCGCTTGGCGTACTTGCCGCCAAGTTCGAGACATGGCGTGTCGGAACGCATATGCTCGGCTCCGAAATCTCGACGCGGCTGACGGGTCGCGTCGTATCGTACGAGCCCATGGCGAGCGGCCGCATCAGGCTGACAATCGATGTGATCTCAACCGCCAGGCCGACACTGCGCTACATGCCGGAACGGCTCCGCGTTTCGGCGATGAAGATACCGGCTGAGCTGACCGCCGGTTCTGAGATCACCGGCTATGTGCGGCTGCTGCCGCCGACCGGCCCGGTGCGGCCCGACAGCTATGATTTCTCCTTCGACAGCTATTTCGCCGGTATCGGCGGCAGCGGCTTTTTTCTCGGCAATCCGAAAATCGTGTCGTCGGACAGCATGCCGCTTGCCGCGCAGCTTTCTTCCGCGATCGAAGACGCGCGTGAATCCATCGCCGACCATATCCGCAGCCGCATCGGCGGTGCCGAGGGCGAGATTGCTGCTGCGCTGATCGTCGGCGTGCGCGCCGGCATTCCCGAGGAGATCAACGAAGCGATGCGGCGCACCGGCATCTACCACATCATCTCCATCTCGGGGCTGCATATGGCGTTGGTCGCCGGCACCATCATGGCGCTGCTCCGGGGTGCCTTCGCGCTGTTTCCCGATTTCTCATCGCGACGGCCGGTCAAGAAATATGCCGCGGCCGCCGCGCTTTTTTCGATTGCGGCCTACCTCGTCTTTTCCGGCATTGTCGTGGCGGCCGAACGCAGCTTCATCATGCTGGCGGTGATGCTTATCGCCGTGCTGTTCGACCGGGCCGCGCTCACCATGCGCAACCTGGCGATCTCGGCCATCGCGGTCATCCTGGTGTCGCCGCACGAGGTGGTCGGTCCGAGTTTCCAGATGTCCTTCGCCGCGACGGCGGCCCTTGTCGGCGCCTATGCAGGCTGGTCCGATTACCGCGCCGGCAGGGCCACCACGCCGCCGCCGCGGCAGTCGCCGCTACGCTTTGCCACTCGAAAGGTCCTGCTGGGCATGTGCGGTCTGGCGATGACCTCGATCATTGCAGGGAGCGCCACGGCGCTTTTCGCCATATGGCATTTCCAGCGCGTGGCGCCGCTCAGCCTGTTCGCCAATCTGGCCATCATGCCCATCGTCTCACTGGTCGTCATGCCCTTCGCCGTTCTCAGCGCGCTGGCGATGCCGTTCGGTGCGGATGGCCCTTTTCTCTATGTCATGGGCAAGGGGCTGACGGCGATGATCGCCCTGTCCGGGTGGATCTCGGAGCGCTCGCCGATCGATGCGGTCGGACTGATTTCGCTGAGATCCGTCCTTCTGGTGACGATCGCCCTCGTCATTGCCAGCATGGCGACGACGTGGTTGCGGCTGGCGGCACTTCCTTTTGCGCTCGCCGGCTTGCTGACGACAACGCAGACACGCATACCCGACGTATTGGTCTCGGAGGACGCACGGCTGGTCGCGCTGCCGATCGGCAGCGGTGAACTCGCGGTCAACCGGGCACGCCCGAATGAGTTCACCATCGACAACTGGAAACGCGCGCTCACATCAGAGGCTATCGTCGCGCCGGAAACACCTGGAAAGAACGACCCGCAATTCGACATTGCCGATCCGGCCGACCTACCGCCGGGCATGCCGTTCATTTGCACGGACGGCCTCTGCCTTGCCAGGCATCCATCCGGCGCGATCATCGCGCAAGCCAAGGACCGCGATACTGCGCGGCCAGCCTGCGCCTTTGCCAGCTTGATCGTCATCGACGACGCCACCGCCCATAACCCCTGCTACTACGACCGGCTGGTCCTCGTCGTCACCAAACGGCAACTGGCGCGCGCGGGAAGTGCCGCCGTCTATTTCGATCCACAAGCGGCAACACGCGCCGAGATCCGCTTCGCCGTCGAAAAATCATACCGGCCCTGGCACGTGCAGCGGAAATTTTCACGCGCGGCACGGGGCCTGCCGCCATACCGCCGGGCCGACAACCCCAAAGCCGGCGCCAAGGACGGAGCTCAGTAGCGGCGGATCAGTCCGACGAGCTTGCCCTGCACCTTGACCCTGTCTGGTCCGAAGATGCGCGTCTCGTAGGCCGGATTGGCGGCTTCCAGGGCGATCGAGGCGCCCTTGCGGCGGAACCGCTTCAGCGTCGCTTCCTCCTCGTCGACCAGTGCCACCACGATCTCACCGGGGCTCGCCGTATCGGCATTGCGGATGATCACCGTGTCGCCGTCGAAAATGCCGGCCTCGATCATCGAATCGCCTTTGACCTCGAGCGCATAATGCTCGCCGCCCATGATCATATCCGGCGGCACCGAAATCGAATGCGTCTGGTGCTGGATGGCGTCGATCGGCACACCGGCAGCGATGCGGCCCATCACCGGGATCGAAACGGCGGCGACGACATCGTCGTCATTTCCGGCTGCGGGCACGCGCGACGATGTCGGCTTGCCTTGCCGAGGGGCGCCTTGCCCAAGACTACCCTGGATGACACTCGGCGAGAACTTGCGTGCCGCATTGAGGCCGGGGGCGATCGAGTCAGGCAGGCGTAGCACTTCCAGCGCACGGGCCCGGTTGGGCAAACGGCGAATGAAGCCGCGCTCCTCCAGCGCCGTAATCAGCCGGTGGATTCCGGATTTGGAAGCCAGGTCGAGCGCTTCCTTCATCTCGTCGAATGAAGGCGGGATACCGCTTTCCTTCAACCTTTCGTGGATGAACATAAGCAGTTCGTGTTGTTTGCGTGTCAGCATAGCGACCCCCAACAGAATCAGAAAAACAAACCCAGAACAAACACTATCTGTTCCAGTTGTGTTCCGCAACTGTTTAAAGTTTAATGAATGCGTTAAGGCTCGGGAAACAAACGACGTCCCCTACCGGCGTACCGCATTTTCACCGCCGCAAGCCTCATCGCCTTGATTCTGCTTTCGTTTGCGCCCTTCTGGCCTCCTAGAAGGCGGCACTGGCATCGGCCGTCGGTCGGCAAAAGGCACGGAATTGAACCCGTATCGACTGTGCGGTTTGGTCAATGCACCGTGAACGAAACGAACTCAAAACGCCAACCTCGGGTTAAGTCCCGGTTTCCACCGCCTGGTCAGGCTGCTTCTCGCCGGTGGAGCCTTGCTGCGCGCAACCAAGTAATGGAAGAACAGTCGATGCGTGTCCGGCGTTGCGTTGGATCTTGGGGGAGCAGACAAATCATGACAGGAATTCCCGATCTCGTGGCCATAAAGGCGATGGATGCCGCGGATCCGCTGCGCGCGATGCGCGACCGCTTTGTGTTGCCGCAAGGAGTGATCTATCTCGACGGCAATTCGCTAGGAGCTGCTTCACGTGCCGCTTTCGATGAACTGCACAAGGCCGCGACCGAAGAATGGTCGCATGATCTCATCCGCGCATGGAACACGGCCGGCTGGTTCAACATGCCGCTTGAACTTGGCGACCAGCTCGGGCGCCTGATCGGGGCCGCGGCCGGCCAGACAGTGGTCTGCGACACGACATCGGTCAATATCTACAAGCTGCTGCACGCCGCCATGGCCATGCGACCGGAGCGGCAGGTCATCGTCGCCGAGGGCGATAGTTTTCCGACGGACCTCTACATGGCCGAGGGTGTGGTTTCGACGCGAAAAGATACGCTGCTGCGCCTCTCGGGAGTCGACGCGCCGACCATCGAAGAGCTGATCGACGAACGCACCGCTGTGGTGCTGGTCAACCACGTCAACTATAAGTCGGGCGAACTGCGCGACATGCCGGCGCTGACGCGCAGGGCTCAGGAAGCCGGGGCGATGATCGTCTGGGATCTCTGCCACACCGCCGGCGCGATGCCAGTCGAACTCGACAAGGCAAACGCCGATTTTGCCGTTGGCTGCACCTACAAATATCTGAATGGCGGCCCGGGCGCGCCTGCCTTCATCTATGCGGCTGAGCGGCATCTTTCCGACATCCAGCAGCCGCTCACCGGCTGGTGGGGCCATGCACGGCCCTTCGCCTTCGAGCCAGGCTATGCGGCCGGCACCGGCATCCGCCGGTTTCTGTGCGGCACACAGCCGGTCCTGTCGATGCGCACGCTGAAGGGCGCGCTCGACATCTGGAACGATGTCGACATGACGGCGGTGCGCAAGAAGAGCATCGCGCTGGCGGATCTGTTCATCGAGCTTGTCGAGGCAAAGTGCGGCACTTACGGGCTCACGCTCGAAAGCACGCGCGATGGGGAAAAACGCGGCAGCCAGATTTCATTCATGCATGAGCATGGCTACCAGGTCATGCGCGCGCTGATCGAACGAGGCGTGATCGGCGATTTTCGCGCGCCATCGACCATGCGCTTCGGCTTCACCCCGCTCTATGTCGGCTATGCCGATGTCTGGCAGGCCGTCAAAGTGCTTGAGGACATCCTGCACACCGGTGCGTGGAAGGATGCGCGCTTCGCCATCAAAGCAGCTGTCACTTGAGATTGATGCGAGAGCTGGAATCGTGAGGCTGGCGACGACGCGCCGCGCGATGCTTACGGCTACGCTGCAAGGCCATATGCCAGGGAGGGCGCAGGGTGTTCGAACGTCACATTGCCGATTGGGACAACGCCTATGCCAACGGCGCCAACATAGCCGGCAGCGATCGCTGGCCGGCGGCCTGGATCGAGCCCGCGCGGGTTTTCCGCGACGTGCTTTCGACCGAGGGCAGGGCGCGGCTCGACATGGCCTATGGCGACAATCCACGCAACCGGCTCGATCTTTTCCTGCCGGCCATCAAGCCTAAGGGACTCGTGGTGTTCGTTCATGGCGGCTACTGGATGGAATTCGACAAGAATTTCTGGTCGCATCTTGCCGCTGGCCCTGTTGATCGCGGCTATGCGGTGGCGATGCCGTCCTACACGCTCTGTCCGCAGATACGCATTGGCGGCATCGTCAAGGAGGTCGGCGCGGCGATCGGCAAGGCGGCGGCGATGGTTGCAGGGCCGCTGATGCTGACCGGGCATTCGGCCGGCGGCCATCTTGTTAGCCGGATGGTTACGGCGACGACGCCGCTGGCGACCGAAGTGGTCCGGCGCGTTCGTCATGTGGTGTCGATCTCGGGGGTGCACGATTTGCGCCCGATCATGCGCACCGGCATGAACGAGACGCTGGCGATCGATGAGGCCGAGGCGCAGGCCGAAAGTCCGGTGCTGCTGCGCCCGATGGACAAGGCCCGCCTGACCTGCTGGGCCGGCGGCGGCGAGCGCGCCGAATTCCTGCGTCAGAGCGCGTTGCTGGCCAACATCTGGATCGGCCTGGGTTCCGCGACCAGCTCGGTGGTCGAACCTGACCGGCATCATTTCAACATCATCGACGGTTTGGCCGATCCAGACCATCCGCTGACCCGGACCTTGATTTCGGAGTGAGGCAGGTTCAGCGTAGCATCAGCACGTCGCAGGGGGAGCCCGCCGCCGCGGCAGGCGCGAACGGCGCGCGAACGATCAGCCCGTTGGCATCGGCCAGCATTTTCAGCATCGAGGAGTCCTGGATGCCGAACGGCGTCGCCACGGGCGTACCGGCGTCATCTATGACAACAGCCCGCACATAATCTTGCCTGAGATCATTGGCCGGCATGGCGGCACCGAGCCGTGCCCGACGTATATCCTGCTGAAAGGCGCGGCCGCCGAGCCGCGCCAGCAGCGGCTTCAGGAAGAGCTGAGTGCAGACCAGGCTTGCCACCGGATTGCCGGGCAGGCCGATGCAGCGAATGTCTCCCAGCCGCCCGAACATCAGTGGCTTGCCCGGCCGCATGGCGATCTTCCAGAAATCGAGCGTCATGCCTTGCCCGGTCAGCACCTCATGGACGAAGTCGTGGTCACCGACCGAGGCACCGCCCAGCGTGACGATGACGTTCGCGCCAGCCTTCACGGCCTTTTCAACCAGCGCAGCGATCGCCTCCCTGCGGTCCGGCGCGATGCCAAGGTCGAGCGCGCGCGCACCGACCGACTGTGCGGCAGCGGCGACACCATAGGCGTTGGAGGAGATGATCTGGTCGGGGCCAAGATCGCTGCCCGGCGGCAGTAATTCGTCGCCGGTGGCGATGATGGCCACCAGCGGCCGTTTGACCACGCGCACCTCGGGGTGATTGGCCGATGCCGCCAGCGACAAGGCCGCCGGGTCGAGCAGGCGGCCTTTGGGCAGCAGGACATCGCCCTTGGCGAAATCGAGCCCGAGGCGGCGGATGTTGCGCCCCTGCACCGTCCGTTCCGTCACTTCGACGCTGCCGCCACCGAGATCGCGGACGTTCTCCTGGATGACGATAGTGTCGGCGCCTTCGGGAAGCGGCGCGCCGGTAAAGATGCGCACGGCCTGCCGCTGCTGCACCGTTCCGGCAAAGCCGCGTCCGGCCGGCGCCATGCCGACCACCGAAAGCCTTGCCGGTACGGACGCGATATCGGCCGCCCGCACGGCATAGCCGTCCATGGCGGAGGCGTTGAACGGCGGCTGGGTGCGGAGCGCCACAACCGGCTCCGTCAGCACGCGGTCGGCGGCATCCAGCAGTGCGACGCGTTCGCCCGGCAGCGCTGCTGCGCCGTCCAGCAGGCGCTCGAGCGCCTCGGCAACTGGGACCAGCACCATTATCGGCCTGCCTCGGTGGCCCCGTCTCCGGTGATCTTGTAGTCGCCGGATTTGCCGCCGGTCTTTTCAACCAGCCTTATGCCGGAGATGACCATGGCGCGGTCGACCGCCTTGGCCATGTCGTAGATGGTCAGGCAAGCGACCGAGACGGCACTCAGAGCCTCCATCTCAACGCCGGTCTTGCCGGTGACGCGGGTCAATGCTGTCACCTTCAGGCCGGGCAGCGCGGCGTCCGCCTCGATATCGACAGATATCCTGGTCAGCAGCAGCGGATGGCAAAGCGGGATCAGTTCATGCGTCTTCTTGGCCGCCATGATGCCGGCAATGCGCGCGGTGCCCAGCACGTCGCCCTTCTTGGCGTCGCCGGCGAGGATCATGTCCAGCGTCTCGGGCCGCATCGCGACAAAGCCTTCTGCGACTGCCGTGCGCACCGTCACAGCCTTGTCGCCGACATCGACCATGTTGGCTTCGCCCTGCGCGCCAAGATGGGTGAGGGTGGCCGCCATCCTCAAACGGCCTCTGCCGGCGCCTTGCCCGTCAACAGCAGGCGCGTTGCCGCGGCCACGTCCTGCTGGCGCATCAGGCTCTCGCCGACCAGGAAAGTCGCAATTCCGCTCTGCTCCAGCCGGCGGCAATCGTCGTGCGAAAAGATACCGCTCTCGCTGACCAGATGGCGGTCGGCCGGCACCATCGCTGCCAGCCGCTCCGAGGTCTGCAGGCTGGTTTCGAAGGTCCGGAGATTGCGGTTGTTGATACCGATCAGTCGCGACGACAGCTGCAGGGCGCGTTCCATTTCAGCCTCGTCATGCACTTCGACTAGCGCGTCCATGCCGAGCCCGAACGCTGTCGCTTCGAGTTCTCTTGCCAACGCGTCGTCGACGCTGGCCATGATGATCAGGATGGCATCGGCGCCCCATGCCCTGGCCTCGTAGACCTGATAGGGGTCGAACAGGAAATCCTTGCGCAGGGCAGGCAGCTCGACGGCAGCGCGCGCAGTGGTGAGGAATTCGGGCGCGCCTTGGAAGGAGGGTGCGTCGGTCAGCACCGAAAGGCAGGCGGCACCGCCCTTCGCATAGGCCCTGGCCAGCGCCGGTGGATCGAAATCGGCGCGGATCAGGCCTTTGGATGGGCTAGCCTTCTTGATTTCGGCAATCAGCGCGAACCTGCCGGATTTGCGCTTTGCTTCAAGGGCGGAAAGAAAGCCGCGCGGCGCGTCGGCATCCGTCGCCCGTGCCTTGATCTCAGCCAGCGGCACGCGCGCCTTGGCCGCCGTGATCTCGTCGCGCTTGTAAGCCTCGATCTTGCGCAGGATGTCGGACATGGTTTTTAACCGTTCGAAATCTCGATCAGCCTGTCGAGCACTTTCAGCGCGCGGCCGCTGTCGATGGCCTGCGCCGCCGTTACCATGCCGTCGGCGAGGGTCGTCGCTGTGCCGGCCACCACCAGCCCGGCGCCGGCATTCATCAGCACCGTATCGCGAAAGGCGCCGGCGGCGCCGCCCAGCATGTCGCGCAGTGCCTGGGCGTTGTGGGCGGCGTCGCCGCCGCGCAACTCGTCCTTGGTGTGCCGCTTCAGTCCGACGGCTTCCGGGGTCAGCGTAAAGCTGCGGATCTCGCCGCCGGCCAATTCGGCGACAAGTGTCTCGCCGGTGGTGGTGATCTCGTCATAGCCGTCGCCATGGACGATCCAGGCATGGTCGGCACCAAGTTCCTTCAACGTTTCTGCCACCGGCATGATCCATTCGGGCAGGAACACGCCGACCATCTGCCGTCTGACACTCGCCGGATTGGAAAGCGGCCCCAGCAGGTTGAAGATGGTGCGGGTTCCGAGCTCGACCCGGGTCGGGCCGACATGCTTCATCGCCGGGTGATGCGCCGGCGCGAACATGAAGCCAACGCCGGCCTCGTGGATGCAGCGGCCGATCGTCTCCGGAGGGATGTCGATCTTGACGCCCAATGCGATCAGCACATCGGCGGCGCCGGTCAGCGAGGACAGTCCGCGATTGCCGTGCTTGGCGACGGGCACGCCGCTGCCGGCGATGACGAAAGCGGATGCGGTCGAAATATTGACGCTGTGCGAATTGTCGCCGCCGGTGCCGACAATGTCGATGGCACCCTCGGGAGCTTCGACACGCAGCATCTTGGCGCGCATGGTGGCGACGGCGCCGGCGATCTCGCTGACGGTCTCACCGCGCACGCGCAATGCCATCAGGAAGCCGCCGATCTGGCCGGGGGTAGCATCGCCGGACATGATGATGTCGAAGGCCTCGCGCGCCTCCTCGAAGGAAAGAGCGCTGCCGGCGGCGACCTTGGCGATGTGGATCTTCAGCGCGCTCATCTGGCCAGGGCTTGGGTTACGGCCGCCTGATCGATGCGGACGTCATATTGCGTCTGCAACTGCGCGACCAACTGGTCGAGCAGGTCGTCGGACATGCCCGAGGTGAAGGACTTCTGTGCGTCCTGGGGCACTGAGCTGGCATCGGCCCCGGCAGGCTCGAACACCTCGGCAACCTTGAACAGGATCTGTCCGTCGCCCGTAGGTGAGGGGATCAACCCGGTGCCGCCTTCGCCGACGCCGAACATCGCGGCGGCGCCTTCCTTGCCGAAATCGACGTCGTCCGCATCGCGCTTGACTCCGCGCTTGGTCTGCTTTTCGAGCTTGAGCTCACCGGCGATCACCTCGAGCGTGACGCCAGCCTTGAGACGCTTCTCGAGCTCCTGTGCTTTTGCTGTGAGCCGTTTGGTGGTCTCCGCCGCGGTCCAGTCGGCCACGACCTTCTGGCGGACTTCGTCCAATGTGCGGTCGCGGGCAGGCGTGATCGCGCTCACGTCGTAGAAGACGAAGCCGTTATCGGCGGTGGTGAGGCCTTCATTGTCGGTTCCGGGTTCGGATTCGAACACCGCCTTGATGAGTGCCGGCGATTCCGGCAGGTCTTTGACGATGCTTCCATCCGGCCGTTGGCCGGTGCGGTCGATGGCATCGATGGTGACGACCTTCAGCTTCAATTTGGCGGCAGCCTCGGCGAGCGAACTGCCCGAGGCGCGCGTATCCTCGTAATTGTCGTGCACGTCCAGCAAGATGCGGCTTGCCTCGCCCAGTGCCAGGTCCTTGCGGATCTGCTCGGACACTTCGGCCAGCGGCTTCACCACTTCGGGCTTGATGTCGGTGACGCGCAGCAGAACGGGACCAAAGGCGCCCTGTACGACCGGGCTGACCTCATTGACGTTCAGTTTGAAGGCAGCATCGGCGACCGCCTTGTCGGCGATCTTGTCCTTGGCCAGCGTGCCGAGCAGCGTGTCTGCCGGCGTCTTGCCTTCGGCAGCGACGATCTTGTCGAAGGTCGCGCCGGTCCTGAGCGAATCGAGCGCCGCCTTTGCGGCATCAGGTGTCTTGAACACAAGCTGCTCGATGGTGCGCATCTCCGGCGTGGTGTAGCGCGCCTTGTTCTTATTGTAGTCGTCGCTGACCTGTTGGTCGGTCACCGCGCTCAAATCCATGATGTCTTCCGGTTCGAGCCTGACATAGGAGAACTTACGGTATTCGGGAGCGGCGTAGGTTTTCTTGTTTTCCTCGAAATAGGCCGAAAGCGCGCTGTCGGACGGCGCTTCTATCGGTTCGACCAGCGATTTCGGCAAGGTCAGGTAGTCGATGGTGCGATCTTCGCCGCGATAGAGCGCGACCGCCTTGAAGAATGTATCCGGGGCCTTGAGGCCGTCCGAAACCGCCTCGACGATCTGCTGGCGGACCGCGACCTGGGCGCGGTTCTTCAAATAGTCTTCCGGCCGCATGCCGACCTGCCGAAGCAGGTACTCGAAGGTTCTCCTGTCGAAGGTTCCGGCAGGCCCTTTGAACGCCGGGTCTTCACGCGTCAGTTCGGCGAGCCGGTCCTTGGACAGGCCGAGGCCGAGCTTGCGGGCCTGCTCGTCGAGGACGGCACCCGACACGAGTTGCGCCAGCACCTGGTTGTCGATGCCGAGCGCCGTCGCTTGCTCACGGCTGATGCGCTGGCCGAATTGCTGCGACATGACGCTGAGCTGGCGATCGTAGGCGAGGCGGTATTCGTTGATCGAGACCTTGGTGCCTCCGGCCGTAATCACGGCGTCATGGCCGGCAAGACCGCCCATCAGCCGCCCCGAGATGCCCCAGATGGCGAAGCTCAACACCAACAATGACAGCAGCAGTTTCGCGACCCAGGTCCCCGCCGCGCTTCTCAACATACCAAGCATGAGTACTTCCGATTTTTGCGCATTTCGCATGCGCCGAGTCTGAAACAAGCGCAATAGCGCCCTTCCTGCCCACTGTCGATTGCTTTGTGGCCTGATTTTGATAGTGAGGGCCAGCTGGAAATTGCCCGGAGAAACAAATCCCATGACCACTGGAATCCGCCCGCTCGTCGCCGGCAACTGGAAAATGAACGGCACCAGCGCCTCGCTCAACGAGCTCAGGATGATCGGCAACGGCTTCATGAGTGGGCTCGACGCCGAGACCGAAGCGGTGGTCTGCGTGCCGGCGACCTTGCTTGCGCACGCCGCCGAGATTCTGTCGCGCACGCCGGTGCGGGCCGGCGGAGAGGATTGCCACACCGAGGAGAGCGGCGCCTATACCGGCTGCATTTCGGCCGAGATGCTGAAGGATGCAGGTGCCAGCCATGTCATCGTCGGCCATTCCGAATGCCGCGCCGATCGCAAGGAGGACGATGCCTTGGTCCAGGCCAAGGCCTCCGCCGCATGGCGCGCCGGGCTGGTGGCCATCGTCTGCATTGGTGAGACAAGAGCCGAACGAGAAGCAGGAGCCACGCTCGACGTGCTGTCGCGCCAGGTCGCTGGCTCGGTCCCGCCAAACGCCACGGCTTCCAACACCGTCATTGCCTATGAGCCAATATGGGCGATTGGGACCGGCTTGACCCCGACCGCCGCCGACGTCGCCGAGGCACATGCGCATATCCGCGAAGAACTGGCACGGAAGCTCGGCAATACGGCGGCCAAGATGCGCATTCTCTACGGCGGCTCGGTCAAGCCGTCCAACGCCATCGAGTTGCTCGGCGTCAGGAATGTCGATGGCGCGCTGGTCGGCGGCGCCAGCCTAAAGGCGGCGGACTTCCTCGGCATCGCGGAAGCCTATCGAAACATCGCTTGATACAAGGGCTGGTTGCTGCATTTGAGCGGACGGCCGACGTCGAAATCGTTGCAAAGGACGCATTGCTTCCCATATTCCGGCCACGGGCTTGGAAATGCCGTCAAAGCATTGTATTGAGCCGCCTCCAAATCAGCGGCCGCACAAGGCCTTGCCAGGGTAAATTATGGAAACCGTACTGATCGTCGTCCACCTCATGGTCGTGCTCGCGCTTGTCGGCGTGGTGCTGCTGCAGCGCTCCGAAGGCGGCGGCCTCGGCATCGGCGGCGGATCGGGCTTCATGACCGCGCGTGGCGCCGCCAATGCGCTGACGCGGGCGACGGCGATCCTGGCTGCCGCTTTCTTCGTCACCTCGCTGACACTGTCGATCGTTGCGCGCTATGGCGAGAAGCCGATCGACATTCTCGATCGCGTGCCGGCGACCTCGGACGGAGCAGGCAAGGGCGTACTCAACCAATTGCCTGGAACCACGACGCCGACGCCGCCGTCGGGCACCACGGCGCCGACCCCGCCGTCCGGCAATGGCGCGGCAACGCCGCCGCCGGCAACCGCTCCGGCGACGCCGCCAGCGACAAACGGCGCCACCGCGCCGGCTACGCCGCAGGTCCCCAACCAGTAATAGGGCAACTTATGCCGCGATCTGTTGTCGTTTGAACACAGTCGCGGCAAATGCCGCACGATCATGAAGATTCGACTGCGCCTCACGCTTGAGGCGCTTCCGGCTAATCGATTATACGTTGCACGCGGCATTCTCGGCGTCCTTGGGGGGCGCCGGGCGACGCCGTGGGCAACAAGCATTGAACGATCGGATCTTCCCCATGCAGCTTCGCAGCTTCATTTTTGCCGGCCTTTGTGCCGTGCTCAGCCTAGGTGCGCCCGCTTACGCGGCCATGCCGACGGCAAACTCGGCCCACAAAGCCGCAACAACAACCGACGTCGTCAAGGTCGCTGCCAAAAGCGATGCAGCGCAATTGAAGCTTCTCAAGAAGAAGAAAGATCCGACGCCGGACGACCTTGCGCAGATCCGCAAGATCGAAGCCAAGATCGCAGCCGACAAGGACGCCGCTCGCGCCAAGGCACTCGAAGCCAGGAAGCTGGCGATGCGCGAGGCGGCGAAAGCCAAAGCCGATGCGGAACGGCAGGCGTTCCTTGCCAAGAAGAGCCAGCCGCTCGCAACGGCCAAGGTGGCTGACGCCACGCCGGCCAAGAAGAAGACCGTCAACATCATCGAACCGATTACGCCCATTGCGCCGATCCAGTCGGCCGAGCCGATCCCGGCCGAGGCCATGAACGTTGCGCTGACCGGCAACAATGGCGAGTTGCGCAGCGAACCGGTCGGGCAGAAGCCGCAGAGCGTCGGGCTGTTCGCGGGACTGTTCGGCGGCACATCCTCTTCGTCGATGTCGCTGCTTCCGGAAACACGCGCGCTCGACGCCGCGCTCGAAAGGAAGCAGGCCAAGCGGCAGTTCAAGGTCAAGCCGGAATTCGTGCCGCAGGAGGTCGAATTCACCGGCTACAACCCCGGCACCATCGTCATCGATACCAGCGCCCGTCGTCTCTACCTCGTCGAATCATCGTCAACCGCCCGCCGTTATGCCATCGCGGTCGGCCGGGAAGGCCTGCAGTTCAAGGGTACGGTTGCCGTCGGCGACAAGCAGGAATGGCCGCGCTGGATTCCGACGCTGGATATGCAAAAGCGCGAACCCAAGCACTATGGCCAGTACAAGGACGGCATGCCCGGCGGCGGCGACAATCCGCTCGGTGCGCGCGCCATCTATCTTTACGACGGCAAGAAAGATACCCACCTGCGCATTCACGGCACCATCGCGCCGCAGTCAATCGGAACCAGCGCCTCCAATGGCTGCTTCCGTATGATCAACGAGCACGTCATGGACCTTTACCGCCGGGTGAAAGTAGGCACCAAAGTCGTCATCATCTGACGCTTTGACAGATCGTGCCAAAAGGGCCGGCCTCGCCGGCCCTTTTGTTTTGATACGCCAACGACCAGAGCGCCTTCTTGGGAAAAAGCCTTCGCGGCGGTTTTTTCTCTGGCGGAATCAATTCGGCCGCGTTAAGCGATGACTCCCATGGCGCGATATGTATTCATCACAGGCGGCGTGGTTTCCTCACTTGGAAAAGGCATTGCTGCAGCGGCCCTTGGGGCTCTCTTGCAGGCGCGGGGCTATCGCGCACGCATCAAAAAGCTCGATCCCTATCTCAATGTCGATCCCGGCACGATGTCGCCCTATCAGCACGGCGAAGTCTTCGTGACCGATGACGGGGCCGAGACCGATCTCGATCTTGGCCATTATGAGCGCTTCACCGGCCGCTCGGCCAACCAGCAGGACAACATCACCACCGGCCGCATCTATAAGAACATCATCGAGCGCGAGCGGCGCGGCGACTATCTCGGCGCTACCGTGCAGGTCATTCCGCACGTCACCGACGAGATCAAGAATTTCGTCCTCAACGGCAATGACGACTACGATTTCGTGCTGTGCGAGATCGGCGGCACCGTCGGCGACATCGAAGCGATGCCGTTCCTGGAGGCGATCCGCCAGCTCGGCAACGACCTGCCGCGCAACAACGCCGTCTACGTCCACCTGACCTTGATGCCTTACATTCCGACGGCAGGCGAACTGAAGACCAAGCCGACGCAGCATTCGGTCAAGGAGTTGCGCGGCATCGGCATCGCACCCGACATACTGCTGGTCCGCGCCGACCGGCCGATCCCCAAGGAAGAGCGCAGAAAGCTGTCGCTGTTCTGCAATGTCCGCGAAAGCGCCGTCATCCAGGCGCTCGACGTCCCGCATATCTACGACGTGCCGATGGCCTATCACAATGAAGGGCTGGATTCGGAAGTGCTGGCGGCCTTCGGCATCGATCCGGCGCCGAAGCCGCGCATGGAACGGTGGCAAGCGGTGTCCAACCGCATCCACAATCCGGAAGGCGAAGTGACCATTGCCGTCGTCGGCAAATATACCGGCCTCAAGGACGCCTACAAATCGCTGATCGAGGCGCTGTCGCATGGCGGCCTCGCCAACCGGGTCAAGGTCAAGCTCGACTGGATCGAAAGCGAGATATTCGAGAAGGAAGACCCGGCGCCGTGGCTGGAGAAGGTCCATGGCATTCTCGTCCCCGGCGGTTTTGGCGAGCGCGGCTCGGAGGGCAAGATCCTGGCGGCGAAGTTCGCGCGCGAACGCAAGGTGCCGTATTTCGGCATCTGCTTCGGCATGCAGATGGCCTGCATCGAGGCGGCGCGTTCGCTGGCCGGCGTCGAGCACGCATCATCGACCGAGTTTGGTCCAACCGAGGAGCCGGTTGTCGGCTTGATGACCGAATGGCTGAAGGGCAACATGCTGGAAAAGCGCAGGGAAACCGGCGACCTTGGTGGTACCATGCGGCTCGGTGCCTACCAGGCCGACCTCGCCAAGGGATCGAAGATCGCCGAGATCTATGGCGATACCCAGATTTCCGAACGCCATCGCCACCGCTACGAGGTCAATGTCGACTATAAGGAGCGGCTCGAGGATTGCGGCCTGGTGTTTGCCGGCATGTCGCCGGACGGCGTGCTACCGGAAACGGTCGAATATCCCGACCACCCCTGGTTCATCGGCGTGCAGTACCATCCCGAGTTGAAAAGCCGGCCGCTCGATCCGCACCCGCTGTTTGCCAGCTTCATCGAGGCGGCGGTAGAGCAGTCGCGGCTGGTCTAACTAGCCGCCCATGCAAACTTACGTCGCGCTGCTCTACAGCATTGTCCTGGGCGAGGGGCGGCGGGTCGTCATGTCCGATCTGAAGGCGATGGCCGAAGGCCTGGGTCTGAATAACCCGCGCACGCTGGTGGCGACCGGCAATCTGGTTTTCGAGGCGCAAGAAACAGAACTTGCGGCGTTGGAGCAGCGGCTGGAGGTGACGTTCGCAAAGACTTTCGGCCGCCACGTCGACATCATCGTGCGCCGCGCCGACGGCTGGCTGAGGATGGCGGCCAGCAATCCGTTCCCAGCCGAATCGGCTGAGGCCGCGGACCAGGTGGCGGTGCGCGTGATGCGGGCGCCCGTTCCCGCCGAGACCGCCGCGGCGCTTGAGGCGTATGCCGGCAAGGACGAGAAGCTGCGGATTGTCGGCGGCGACATCTGGATCGTCTTTTCCCGCGAGACGCCGAGTTCGCGGCTGCTTGCGGCGGTCAGTCACAAACGTCTCGGCATCGGCACCTCGCGCAACTGGAATACGGTGCGCCGCCTGGCCGAGATGGTCGCAGAATAAACGGGGCGGCTCGCGCCGCCCCAAATCGCTCAGGCCTTGGCTATCCTGGCTCCGGCACCGAGTGCCATGGTGCGCAGCACGTAGTAGATGACGCCGGCAATTGCCACGCCGAAGAACCAGCCATAGACGCCCCACCATGACGGCAGCAGGCTGGTGAAGTTGGGCAGGATCGAGGAGAAGACCGCGCCGATACCGGCGGCGATGAAGGCATTGACATGCCAGCCGCCCTGAAAGCGGAATTCGCCATTCTCCCTGTAGAGCGCCTCGACGTCGACCTCGCCCTTCCGGATCAGATAGTAGTCGACCATCATCACGCCGAAGATCGGCCCCATCGTTGCGCCAATGATGTTGACGAAGGAGGCGGCACTGCCTTCCCAGGGCGCGAATGGATAGAGCACCAGCGCGATCAGCGCCGCGATGTAGCCGCCCTTCTTGAAGTCGATCTGGCGTGGAAAGACATTGGAGAAGTCGAAGGCCGGCGACACGAAGTTCGCCACCACATTGATGCCGAGCGTCGCCACCGCAAAGGTCAGGGCTGCGAGCGCCGCCAGGAACCAGCTGTCGAATTTCGCCGAAATCTGGTCGGGATGCAGCAGCACCTCGCCATAGACGTCGAAGGCGGCGATCGTCGTAACGCCGGCGACCAGCGAGAACAGGATAAGATTGACCGGCAGGCCCCAGATGTTGCCCTTGCGCAGCGATGCCTTGTCGGGGGCGTAGCGCGCGAAATCGCAGAAGTTGAGATAGAGCGCGGAGAAATAGGTCACCCAGATCGCGGCCACCGCAAACAGCGAGGTCCAGGAGCCCGGCGTGCCCGGCACGCCCGCGTCCTTTGTCTTTTCCAGCAGCACATCCATCGGGATGTCGCTGGTGAAAGCGAAGGTGCCTGCCTTGATGCAAAGATAGATCGCCAGGATCAGCATCATCACCCACACCGCCGGTCCGGCCCAATCCTGGAAGCGGCGCACCGTTTCCATGCCTTTCTGGATGATCAGGAGTTGCAGCGCCCAGATGACGGCGAAGCAGATCACCTCGAGCCCGGAATGGCCGAGGAAATGTGTGCTCTGGTTGAAGTCGGCGAACCATTGCGAGCGGATCAGCAGGGCTACGATCGCCCCGGAGGCGGCCGCCGTCTGCGCGCCGTACCAGAAGCAGGCGACGATGGCGCGCACCAGCGCCGGTATGTTGGCGCCCCAGATGCCGAAGGAGGCACGCGCCAGGACCGGGTAGGGCACCCCGGTCTTCACGCCGGCATAGCCGACCATGTTCATCAACGCATAGATGATCAGCGAACCGATACCGATGGCGATGATGAAGTTGACGAAGCCGCCGCAGAACAGGAACAGGCTGGCAGCGAGATAGTAGCCCCACAGGCTGTGGACGTCCGACGTCCAGACGTTGAAGATCGAGAACGGTCCCCAGTTTCGAACCTTCGCCGGAGCGAGATCCTCATTGTACAGGTCCGGTGATGCGCCTTGTATTGTCATTGCTATGTCCTCCCCTTGCAACCGCACGCGCCTCCACGCATGGCACGCAGGTTAAGCCTGACGCAGGGGAACCGGCAAGCAGACGATTTGCCGGCTTTGGGCTTAAAGTCATTCAATGAGAAACGCGCTTATCGGCGTGGCGTCGTTGAGCTTCTAGCGCCGGCGATTCGTGGGGTGACACCAATCGCTCGACCTAAGCTCCAGAGTCCACCTTGTGCGTGATCAGGGCGGCAAGCTTTTTGGGCGCTTGTGCGCGATAACTCTCATCGAGCCATGACTTCAGTTGTCCCATCGGTGGCAGTTCGTCCGGTGCTGGTTCGAACGTCACCCATCCGCTCTTGCCAAGGCCGTACTCCGTCGGCGACGCATAGTGGAGCTTTCTCGCCTCGTCGCCGCTGTAGGGGAGTTTGAGGGAGATGCTGAACGGTTCGCCTTCAAGGCTCAAATAAGCAAAGGTCTTGCCTTTCACCGCGAGATCGTCGTGACCAGGCCACGGACTCTTTGTCTCGGCGCCTGGATAGGTGAGGCCGAAGGCGCGTAGTTCCTTGAGAACGGCATCGGTCGAAGCGCGCGATTTCCTACTCATCAACTCTCCTCCATCGCTGTCGGTGGCTATCCTGGCAGACGAGCCGACGGGGAGCCTCGACAGCAAGAGCTCGGAGCAGGTGTTCACAATCCTGCAGAATCTGGTGCGCGAACGCGGCAAGACGGTCGTGGCAGTCACGCATGACCTCGACATGGCCGCACGCATGGATCGCCGCATTCACATAGTGGACGGGAAGATCAGCTGAACCGGGCCACGGCGCGATCAGGCCACCGCCGACGTCTCGAAACTGGCCTCGAGCCAGGCTATTGCGCCCGTCACGTCGTCGAGGACATAGGTTGCGGCCGTCGGTCCGTTCGGCTTCACGCGGATGGAGATGCCGCCAATTTCATTGATCGCCTCGAAACCGTGTTCGTCCGATGTATCGTCTCCGAGGAATATCGGCCGCCGGCCAACAAAGGGCGGAATGTCCATGAAACGCCGGATGGCAGCACCTTTGACGGCTTCCAAAGGCATGAGCTCGACGCCGGCGTTTCCTGGAAGCACCCGATAACCCTTCGGAAGCCGGGCCAATGCCTGTTCGACGAGCTGGATTGCGGGTGCAAGCAGTTGCGGTGCTGCTCTTGTATGAACGGCAAGGACCGGCCCCTTGCGCTCGACATAGACCTTGCCGCTGCCCAGTTCGGCCTCGATCTCGTCCGCAAGGGCGGCGATGTCGGCCGGCGCGTCGGCGGCATCGATCGGACCGCTCGGCGTCAGCCGGTGCTCCAGCCCATACAGTCCGGCGATCCGCAGCTTCAGCGGATGGAACAGCTTGTCCACGGCGGGAATCGATCGGCCGGTGATGAAGGCGACCGCACCATCCAGCCGCCGCTCGATGCGTTCCAGCAGATTGCGCAATTCCTCGCCGACGAACACCGCGTCGGGATGGGCAGCGTGTTCCAGCAGGGTTCCGTCGATGTCGAGAAAGAGCGCCCATTGCCGTTCCGACAGGTTCAACGCCGGTGGTTGTTCAAAGCTTTTCACGACGCTGCCTTCCGAGCCCGCTCGAACATCGAGATGACGTTGTTGGTGTTCGATGGCGGGCGCTCGCCGGTTCCGGTCACCCTGTCGAGATCGCCGCGTTTGCGCAGGCGCGCGGCGTCCAGCAGCATGCTGCCGGCCCAGCGGTAGACATTGTTGTCGCGGACCATCTCGCGCATCGGCCGCAAACGTTCGCGCTGCTCTTCCGGCGTCATCGTCAGCGCCTGCAACAGCGCCTCGCTCATCATGGCCGCATCGTAGGGGTTGACGATCAGTGCTTCCAGCAATTCGCGCGAGGCACCGGCGAAGGTGCTGAGCAAAAGCACGCCCTGTTCGTCGTCGCGCGCTGCGACGAATTCCTTGGCGACAAGGTTCATGCCGTCATGCAGACTGGTGACCATACAGATGTCGGCGGCACGATAGACCTCGTAGACCTGCTCCTGCCGATGATGTTCGGCGACCATCAGGATAGGGCTGTATGTCTCGCTGCCATAGCGCCGGTTGAGCTCCTCGGCACAGCGGCGGCATTCGTCGTGGAGTTGCTGGTAGGCGGGCAATGTCCCCCGGCTCGGCGCGGCGATCTGCAGGAAAACCACCTTGCCTATCCATTCGGGATATCTCGTGAACAATTCGTCCAAGGCATGGAAGCGATCGAGAATGCCTTTCGTGTAGTCGAGGCGCTCGACGCCAACGCATAGTTTGGTATCCGCAGACAGGCCGAATCTGTCGCGCACGCTGGCGCGGCACTCCTCCACAGACGGCAGTTTTGCCAGCAATTGGGCCGGCCATTCTATGGAAATGGGATAGGCGTGGACCAATGTGGTCTGCCCACCATAGGAGATTGCCGCGTCTGCCCGTTCGATCCGGCTCTCCAGAAAGCGGTCGACACTTTCGGTGAAGTTGTTGGCATGGAATTGGGTATGAAAGCCGATGATCGAACTGCCGAGCAGTCCTTCCAGGATCCGCTCACGCCACGGACAGATGCTGAATACTTCCGAATTAGGCCACGGGATATGCCAGAAGGTGATGACTATCGCGTCCGGCAGGCGCTGGCGGATCATGCGCGGCAGCAGCGCGAAATGATAGTCCTGCACCAGCACGATCGGCCGTTCGTTGCGGGCTTCGGCAACCACCGTATCGGCGAATTTGCGGTTGACGGCCTCGTAGGCGTCCCAGTCCGAGGCGCGAAACACGGGGCGGGTGAAGGCGATATGGCAAAGCGGCCATAGGCCCTCATTAGCGAAGCCCAGATAGTAGCCCTGATATTCCTCCTCCGTCAGCCAGACCCTGCGCAGCGTGTAGGACGGATTGCCTGGCGGCACCTGCACCCGGTCGTCCTTGTCGACGGTGAGACGGTCTGCCGTGCCGCCGCCATAGGCGATCCAGGTGCCGGCACAGGCGCGGGTGATGGGCTCGAGTGCCGAAACCAGGCCGCTGGCCGGCACCAAAAGTTGGACCCCGTCGTCCTTGATGTTGTGGATGTAGGGTTCGCGGTTGGACACCACGATGACCTGTGCGTCCGGCAGGTCGTCGGCCAGGATCTTGCGCAACGTGTCGGGCGACCACGTGACCAGTGCCGCATCGGCGGACTGGCCGTTCTTTTCGAACTCGCGCAGCACCTTGCGTGCCGCTTCCGAGGCGACATCCTCGCTCGGCGTGTATGCGGCGGCCGTTGCGCGACCGCGGCGCTGGCGGGATATCGACAGGAGAATGGCAAAAGCGGAAAAGCCAAAACTTGCAATCAGCAAAACCCAGAGCAGGTTTACAGTATAATCTGACATGGAATGTGATCTCGCCTCCGGCCGGCCGATAGCCGTTTTTTTTATTTGTTTTCTGGTTCGCCGCCGTATGACAACGACGGCGTCCCCACCCCGCCCATTTTTGCAACGCACAAAGAGGCTATCGGTTCCGGACGATTGCAACGCGCGCGTCATTTTCGATGCGCCGCAGCGCGGCGGCATCAAGTGCGCACGATGAGCGGCACCATCCCCTCATACCGGTCGGCAAGAAAGGCGACGACCCGGTCGCCGACACGCTGGAATGTGAGGTCGACCACTGTCGAGCCGACACCCAGATGCCGCAATGTCAGCGTGTCGATGCCGATCGGCAGCCTTGGGCGGGTGACCCGGATTTCGCTGTTCCAGCCGTCGATTTCGAGCCCAAGGCAGGCCTGCATCAGCATGAAGGCCGATCCCGCTGACCAGGCTTGCGGCAGGCACGCGACGGGATAGGCGATGGGGGCTTCGCCCGGCGACCGGGTAAAGCCGCAGAACAGTTCCGGCAGCCGCATGTTGAAATGGACAGCCGATTCGAACGTGCCGCTCATCAGCCGGACCACGCTGTCGCGCACGCCATAACGTGCCAGGCCGGCACCACACATGGCGGTGTCGTGCGGCCAGATCGAACCATTGTGGTAGGACATCGGATTGAAGAATATCGCATCGTCGGCCAGCGTCCTCACGCCCCAACCAGAGTGGAACGACGCGGAGAGCAGCTGATCGGCGACCATCTGCGCCCGTTCCGGCTCGGGCAGCCCGACAAAGAGAAGATGGCCGGCATTCGACGTCCGTACCTTGCAGAGCTCGCCTGCACCATCGATCGCCAGTGCATAGAAATTGAGATCGTCCATCCAGAAATGGCGTTCCACCGCGGCGCGCATGGTTTCGGCGCGTTCCTCCCAATGATCGGCCTTGTCGTCCTCGCCGCGGCGGCGGGCGAGCGCCGCCAGCCCACGGAACGCGGCAAAGACGTAGCCTTGCACCTCGACCAGGGCGATCGGCCCCTTGGGCATGCGGCCATCGGCATGGAAGACGGAATCGAAACTGTCCTTCCAGCCCTGGTTGGCAAGGCCGGTCTCGGCGCCGCGCTGGTAGGTAACGAAGCCGGTCGCGCGGCTTGTCTCCTCCGTCCATTCGGCCGCTGCACAGAGCGATGGCCACAGGCTGTCGACGAACGCCATGTCGCCGGTACGATCCGCATAGGCGCAAGCGAGATGAATATAGAGCGGCGTGGTATCGACGCCGCCGTAATAGCGGCCGAACGGGAGCTCCCGCAGTGCCGCCATCTCGCCCTTGCGGGTCTCGTGCATGATCTTGCCGGGCTGCGAATCGCTGAACGGCGACGTTTCGGTCGCCTGATGCTGGGCGAGAAAGGCGAGTACGCCGCGCGCCAGCCCAGGATTCAACCACAGCATCTGCAATGCGGAAATCACCCCGTCACGGCCAAATGCCGTCGAGAACCAGGGTATGCCGGCATAGGGGTAAGGTCCGGTTGCAAGCTCGGTGGTCAGCAGCGCCACGTCCGCGCGCGCGCGTTCGATCCAGTCGTTGAAGACGCGGCCAGAACTGTGCACCGTCGCGCCGTGGCGGCGTTTGGCGCGCATGCCGAAGCGAGCGCGGGCGGCTGCAGCCCGAAAACGGTCGCGGTCGGGTGTCTCCGCCACTTCCGGGCCGACCTCGATATAGAGGACCTCGCTGCTGCGCTTCGTCACCGCAACCAGGAAATCCGCGCGGCTGGCGGTCAAATTGTCCGGCGCCTGCGAGAACGAGATCGCCGACAGGCGCACGAGTTGGTCCAGCCCGTCATATCGAAGCACCACGGATGTCGGACTGGTCTCGGCGGCGTGGGCTATTCCGCGCTTGAGCCGGGTCGAACCGCGCACCTCGAACATGTCGCGGAAATCTGCTGCGAAATGCAAGGAAACCCGAATGGCCGACGATTCCTGGCTGTAGTTGGAAAGGGTGATGCGCTCGAACAGCCGGTCCTGCCAAAGCAGCCTGACGCGTTCTATGTGGATCGCGCCCTGCGGAATGTCGCGACCACCGACACTCTGGATCGGCAGATTGGTCAGGTTCGAGGTGAAAAGCACATTGTCCTGGCTGAGCGAGGCGCCGAGCAACGACATTTGCCGGCCACCGACCGTCAGCCGGAATTCCGAAAGCACACGCGTGTCGTCTCGGAAAAAGCCATCGCCGGCGCCGCGGATGTCGCCATAGGCGTCGGCCACCGCGAAGCAGTCGGCTTGCTTGAGGGCGAACAGCCGGTGCGGCTCCCGGGGCGCAACCTCGTCGAGGGAGGCAAGGGCTACGGCGGGATCAAGCTTACGCTCGTCGAGTTGATTCATACGTCACAAGCTCTGTCGTTTCGTTCCAACGTCCACAATGACGCCGATCAGGACGCTCTCGCTTCACCGGGAGTACCGATCAGGCGCGCATAGGCAGCCACATAGTCGTGGGCCATTCTCGTGGCAGAAAAACGGTTTTCGAACACGGCTCTCACCTGTCGCCTGTCGAGGCGCAGCAATTCCGGTATCGAGGCGACCGCAGCATCGACCGTATCGACAAGAAAACCGGTCACGCCGTGGTCGATGATCTCCGGCAGGGCACCGCATTTCCAGGCGATCACCGGCGTGCCACAGGCCATAGCCTCTATCGCGGCAAGACCGAACGGCTCCGGCCAATCGATCGGAAACAGCAGGCCGGCCGCCTTGCCGAGGAATTCCGCTTTTCTGTCCTCTTCGATCTCGCCGATATAGTCGACACGGTCGCCGTCGATCAGCGGCTCGACCGTGTCGTGGAAAAAAGGGCGGTCGTCGTCGCCGATCTTTGCCGCAAGCTTCAGTTTCAGCCCGGAGCGCAAGGCGATCTCAATGGCACGGTCCGGGCGCTTGTCGCGCGACAGCCGGCCCAGAAAGGCCAGATACGGCTCGTCCACCTCCGTCTCGAAAGTCGGCTCGTACATATTGATCGGTAGCCCGTGATGGATGGTCGCCAGCCAATTTGCCCTGGGTAGCCCGGTTCTCTGGCTGCGCGAAATCGAGATCATCGGAAAGCGCGGAAAATGTTCGTAGGCGGGGGCCAGGTCGACATAGTCGAGCCTGCCATGCGGTGTCGTCACCGTCCGGTCGGGCATGTGTTCGAAGAAAGGAAAATGCAGGAAGTGGCTGAGATGGAAATGGATGATGTCGAACTGTTGCGCACGGCTCCTCACCTCGGCGAGCATCGAGAGATGCGCCGCTGTTTCGGATTTGTGCGGGCGCGGATCGAGACGGAGCGCGCGCTCGCGACACGCCACCAATTTCGCCGATGTCTTGGTATCGCCGCTGGCGAACAGGGTCACGTCATGGCCAAGCTCGACCAATCCTTCGGTCAGATAGGAGACGATGCGCTCCGTCCCTCCATAGAACCGGGGTGGCACGGATTCATGGAGCGGCGCCACATGGGCTATTCTCATGTTTTGGCATTTCCCTCAAAAAGACTGCTCGTGGCATCGAAATGCATCAGCCGCCCTAACGTTCCCGTACAATGGCAAGATGCCACCCAATTGGGGCAAGATGTCACCCAATTGGAGCTGCCGGGCGCGTCCACCGTTGCTCGTCTCGTCCAGCAAACATTTTTCAGGCCAAGCCATGTTTTGCCGGGAACCAAAGTCGGGTTCGCGAGTTTAGTGGGGTTCGATCGCACGCATCCGGTCGACGGGGAGGAAATGATGGACCGCTTGCAATTCTTTTCGCCCGTGCGGATTTTGCGCGGACAGGGACAGCCCGTGGAGGAGATCGACAGCGTTGCCGAAGCGATGGCATTCTTGCGAAAATGGCCGGCCGGGCGGCGCGGGCCGGTTTACCAGTGCGCCGTGAATTGCTGCGCTGCGGCCATGGCCGGCCGGATGTCGGCCGAGGAAGCGAGAAAGGCTTTTGCCGGCTTCGCCCGGATCACCCGCCTGCTCGAGGGCGATCGGCCGTTGCCGATGAGCGGCGAGGATCGGCATCGCGATCACGCCTTGAGGCGATAGGCAAGCTGCCGCAGATGGTCCGAGCAAGGGCATTCAGCCTGAGCGCCTGATCGGCGACCGACTCGCTTTCGCGAACAGTCGTTTGAGCTGAGCAACGGCGCCGTTTTCGCTGATGTAATCGCGATAGGCGACGTAATCGGGGTCGCGTGACAGATGGCATTCCTCGGTGATGGCGCGGAGTGCGTAGATGGCATTGAGCGCGAGCAGGATGGCGGAGTGCCGCAGCGCTTCAGCGGGTCCTGCGGCGGTGAGGAAAGGTAGGGAGACCAGCCACCAGGAGAGGTTTTTCGAAACATAGGCCGGATGCTTGATCCAGCGATACGGTCCGCAGGTGATGATTCCGCGATTGGTGAGATTGGAAAATCTCAGGCCAAAGCTCACGGTGGACCAGACAAAAATCAAGATGCAGAAGAGGATCGCCGACCCCCAGAAAACCTGGAGCGCCGGCGAGGGCATCACCGCCGTCCAGTTGGCGCCCGTTTCGTAGTTCAGGTAGGCACGGGTGGCGGCGTTGATGGGTTCATAACAGGCAAGACAAACCAGCCAGCCGAATACGGTGGGCTCGACGGTGCGGATATGATTGTCGAGGACGCGCAGCGTGAAGACGTAGCCGACGACCGCGACAAGAACATCCACCATGAACAGGAGATCGATTGCAAAAGCGTGCCAGCGCATGATGTCGAATCGATACGGTTGTTCCAGCCCGGCAAGGATCGAACCCAGTGTGGAGCACAGATAGACGAACATCAGCGGCAGGAAGAAGCCTTTGACGGTCCAGCCCCGCACGTGCTGGCGTATCTGCTCGGTCCTTTGCGGCACGGCGCCGCTGAGGACGAATGCACCGATTTCGGCATATGAATCTTCCGGATCGGTCTGCCGGCGGTCGACATAGGCAACATAAAACGGCGCGGCGACGAGCAGCGCCGGCAAGGTGTCGAAAAGCGCCGCCCAGTAGGGGGCGTAAAACCCGCGCCGGTATTCCGGCACTATCCAGTAGACTGCGGCAATGGTCGTGAGCGTGACGATGAAGCCGATGAGCTTGCGCACGACGCGCTCGACTTCAAGCACTCGCATCGGCTTCGCCTGCAATCCCGTCGAACGCCTCCGGAACGTCTGGAAATAGGCCGTGTCGACCGCGATCATCGCTGCCGCGGTAGCTGCAATGACAGTCATGGCCTGCAAATGTACAGGCCAGCTTCTGTTGACGAGCACTCCGACGGCCAGCGCAAGACCAAACAGTCCTGCAAGGCCGGTGAGGGGCGCGGTCGCGGATTTCGGTTGGAGCGTCAAGCTGCTACTCCCGTTGCATGAGGGTTGATCGTCGTCGGCGGCCGCGACGGGTCACGTAGTGTGCCCACCCGCCGCCGCTGGTGCCACTTGAGCAGCCGCTACACTCCACCGCTGCCGTTGGATCCGCTGCTGCTTGTCCCGTCGTTGCCGCCGCTGGATCCGCTGCTACTGCTCGATCCGCTTGAGCCGCCGCTGCTTGTTCCGTCATTGCCGCCGCTTGAACTGCTGGTGCCACTCGAACCGCTGCTGCCGCTGGAGCCGCTGCGGCCGCTTGAACCGCTGCTGCCGCTCGACCCGCTGCTGCCGCTGGAACCGCTGGTGCCGCTCGATCCGCTGCTGCCGCTCGAACCGCTGCTGCCGCTCGAACTGCTGGTGCCGCTCGAACCACTGCTGCTGCTGCTTGAGCCACCGATGGGCCTGTTGTTGAGGTTGTGTGGCGAGCGATGGTTGTTGGCGCCCTCGTTTGTATTTTCGCAGGTGCATTTGCGCTGATATTTGGTGCCGAAAGCACTGTGTTCATTGCTCGCCTTCTTGCAGACCAACCTATGGCAAATCAAATTCGCTTCGGTCGTCTCGGGGGTAAGGCCGGTGATCACTATTGCGGTTGTCGTGGCCGCCATGGCCATGATCGAGAACCGGAGTAAATTCCGAAAATTTTGCATAGATACCTCGCTTTCTGACGCCTCGCTTCTCGGGCTCGCGCCCAAGCTTCCTGATTGTCGAGCGGGTATTTGCAACAAGGCCGCATACGGATCGCTTACGCCTCAGCGGTCGGGCTCAGGGCGGCGAAAAAAGTTGAACAAAGCGCAGACAATGCTGCCGCATTGCGGTATTTCGACCAGAAAAAGGAAGATGCACTTTGGGGGAAACGGAAAATGTCGAAACGGCTTAGACTGGTGCTGGGAACGGCCGGCGCAATTGCCGTCGCCATTGTCTGGGGGATCATCGCCACGTTAACGGGTGTGCCATCGATTCTGATCACTGTAGGAGCGGTCGCGATCGGCGCGGGCATCTACAGCTATGTCGATCGAAGCCGAAGCTGATCCGGTTATCAGGCTACGGGCATAACGCAAAAATCCCACCGTCGCAGACTGTCTGCGGCAATGCTCAGTGTACGAAAATTACCAACGACAGCGGTCTGTGGCACGAGTGGCCTGCCGAAGCTATTGTGGTGTCGGTCCGAGACACCCCCGCCTCGGGTCATTGGCTCACCCAGCCGAGTGGTCCGCTGCTACCCAATGGCAGCGGACCTTCATCCGGAGGACAGACCCGGAAGACGGATTGTGCCGAATCGAGGGAGAACGATGGTCGTTGACGAGATTGCCGCGCGGCGCCTGAAAATTCTGCTCGAGCAATACATGGAGACCAGGAAGAGGCGCCACGATGCGGTTTCCACCGCAGCGGCTGAGATCGCGATCAGGGCTGTCATGCCGAATTGCCCGGCCTCCGGAAAAGTCCTGGACGACATGATTGCGGCATGTGCGTTCGAACACGGGCTGGGGGTGCTGTTCGATCGACCTGACGCATGAAGGCCTAAACGCCATGAATCCCAACGCCAAAATCGCACGGTGCTGTCGTGCACAAATCCGACGCTGTTCCTGAGGCGCTCGCCACTAAAGCGCATCGCGTCGATCGGCCTCATGCGATGCGCTGTAAGTGCCTGTTTTTGTGCATGTCGTTGCCGCAAAACCGCTGCACAGTTTTGCGCGACATGCATTAGAGAAACCGACCGACCGGAGCAGCCATGCCGAGATATTTTTTCCATTTCCGAAACAATGAGGGCCGCTTGACGGAAGATTTCGAGGGTCAGGAGTTGGACGGTTTGTCCGCGGCTCAGGATAACGCAATGGCCTCGGCCAAGGAAATCCTGGCCGAGGGCCTGCTCAGCGGCAGCCCGGTCCTGACAGGTCTTTCCTTCGAAATCTGCGACGAGAACCGGAAGCTGCTTTTCCGATTTCCATTCTCGGAAGCTGCCGAAAAGGCCGGCACTCGGCCGTGATTGGCCAAAAGCCCCGCGATGCGGGCGAGCTTTGATCGAGCCTGGCTGAAAAACCGCATGTCGCGGCAAGACGGTCGTTGGTGCAAATCAGCACCATAGCCAAATTAGTAGCATAGCTGCCGGCACAAAGCAAGAACAAATATGGCTTGCCTTGCCTACGGGGGCATTACTTATGTCCCTGCGTGTGCCGGCCCGGGCTATCGTGCGTTTCAGGAACTCGAGGGCAGGCACGGGTAGGGGGCGCCAAGCGACGTTGCCATTTCCAACCAGTATGTCGATTTGTCGGGCCGGGTGTTCGTCAACTTACCGAAACGTCTTCGCAGGATGCTGTGATCAGGAGTTCCTTTCTCCCGCGGTTGCGTTTACAGGACGCTCAGGACAGTGTCGTTTGCGCGCCGGCAACTGGACCGAGTTAGGCCGGGCGCACAGTCCCCCTCCGTCAAGGAAACCAATCCGGCGCCGTTTTTGGAGAACAATGATTTGTGGTGGTCAAATAAGCAAAAGAGATTCAAGGGAACGTGGGACGACCGACTGGATGGCCTATTCTCAGCAGAGGTCGACTACGCCGGGAAATCCATTCTCGATGTTGGCTGCAACATGGGTATTGTCGCCTATGAGATATCCAAGCTAGGACCGAGTTCGATCCATGGGATCGACATTCTCAAGCCGCATATCGAGACGGCCAGGATGATCTTCCTGGGTTGTCCGGTCCAAAGCCAGTTCGATTGTCTCGATCTCGGCAGCCGGAAGCTGCAAAATGTTCTCAAACCGCAGTACGACATCGTCATGCTGCTGGCGGTCTACCATCACATGCAGTGGAGCCTCGGCGCGGACAAGGCGCGACGCGTGCTGTGCGATATCGCCGGGCGTGCTCAAACGATCGTTGCCCGCGTCCCTCCTGGCAAGGATAAGGAGATGATCGCGGTGCTTTCGGATGTGGGCTTTTCAATCAAAAGCAATCACACATCGCCTCTTGGAAGCCATCTCATGGTCCTCGCGAAACACTGACCGGGCATAGCGCGGCCGACGGCGAATGGCGCAAGAGCCGCGTGGCTGGGATCCGCTATGCTCGGATGCGAGGAACCGACAGTCATAAGCCGATGACGTGCAAGGATCCGGTTCGGCATTGACTGCGGTCGGGAACGAAGCCACAGACAGGTGATCGAAACCGTCTCGTGCTTCAAGACAACACGAAGACCGGACGGGATCGCAACGGGCGGCGACAAGATGATTGCAAAGAAACGAGTGTCAACGGTCCCGGCATATCCGCTGATCAAGCGTCTGATTGGCGAAAATCTGCCGCCGCACAAGATGCTGTATGTGACAGGTTTGCTGTGCTCGATCGCTGCTGCGGCCGCGGTCGGCGCGACGGCCTGGATCATGAAAGTCATGATCAACACCATCTATGTCGAGCGAGATGCTGCCGCTGTATCGGGTATCAGCGTCGTCATCATCGGCATTTTCCTGGTCAAGGGCATAGCTGCCTACTGCCAGACCGTCACAACGGGAAAGATTCGCCGGGCTATCGTTTCGGACCTGCAAAACCGGCAATTTTCTCGAATGGTGCGTTTCGACATCAGCCGTTTCGCGAACCAGCATCCGGCAAAATTCATCTCCAAAATCATGTTCAACGCGCGCGCCGGGGCGACCGTTATTCTCACCCTCACGAGCAGCGCCGTCTCTGATCTGCTGACCCTGATTGCCTTGGCCAGCGTCATGGTCAAGCAGGACCCGGTGATGTCGCTGATATCCGTGGCGGTTCTGCCGATGCTGTTCCTGTCAGTCGGCGCGATAACCAGGAAGCTCAAGGCGCTGGCGAGGGGCGAGACGGAATTGGCCGCGCAGGTCCAGTCGATCGGCACGGAAGCCGTCGAAGGCATCCGCACCATCAAGTCCTTCCAGCTCGAGGACAAGGCCGTCGCCAGCTTTGCAAAGGCCGTCCGCAAGATGGAAAGACGTGGCATCCAGATCAACCGGACGTCAGCATTGATGAGCCCATTGATGGAGACCGGCGGCGGCGTGATCATCGGGCTTTTCGTTATGTACGCCAGCTGGCAGACCCTCGGCAACGGCAAGACGCCCGGCGAATTCATGGCCTTCATTACCGCGTTCCTGCTTGCCTATGAGCCTGCCAAGCGGTTGGCCCGGGTCAATGTCGACATTCAGAAGCAAATGGTCGCCGTCGAGCAGATGTATGATTTGATCGACACGCCCGAGCAGCGGCGACTCGCGATCGCGGGCGAGCGTCTGACCGACGTCGATGGTGGTATCCGCTTTGAAGATGTGGCCTTTTCCTATGACGGCAACAGCCCCGCGCTCGAGGGTGTTTCCTTCGATGTGCGACCTCGTGAGAAGCTGGCGATCGTCGGCCGCTCCGGCGCCGGCAAGACCACCATCGTCAATCTGATCCTGCGTCTGATGGAGCCGGACAAGGGCAGGATCCTGATCGACGGAAAGGACATTTCGAAGATCAGCCTGGCCGACGTCCGCGATAACATCGCACTTGTGTCACAGGACGTCTTCCTGTTTGAAGGCTCGATCCGCGACAACATTCGCGACGGCCGCCCGAATGCCACGGATCAGGAAATCGAGTCCGCTGCGAATCTCGCCCGGGTCACCAGCTTTGCTTCGGCGCTCGAAAACGGGCTCGACACGCTTGTCGGGCCAAGCGGCACCAACCTGTCCGGCGGGCAGAAACAACGCGTTGCCATCGCACGCGCCCTGCTCAAGAATGCTGCGGTAATCGTCTATGATGAAGCGACATCGGCGCTTGACGGTGAAAACGAACGGGCGGTTATGGAGGCAGCCTTCGACAACACATTTCAGCGCACAGTGATCTGCATTGCGCACAGGCTGTCTACAATCAAGGCGGCCGATCGTATTCTCGTGTTTGACGCCGGACAGCTTGTCGATGCTGGAACGCATGACCAGCTTTCCAAGCACAGCGAGATATATCGTTCGATATTCCACCTGGAGACGGCCGATCCGATGGTCGAAAGCGGCAAAAAGCTGCGGCAGAGCGTATTGCGCTGAAGGCCGATGACCAGCTTTTATCACGGTTCCTATGTCCGGTATGTGATTGGTGGACTGGGCCTTCAGGTGCGCCGGTACAAAAAGGCGGTGCGCGGATTGTTTTCCGGTCCCAAGCAGCCTCGTTCCGTTCTTGAGCTGCAGGCCAAGGTTGCGGCACTGATTGTGCGCAGGGACTGGAAAGGCCTTGAAGCCGGTACCAATGACATGGCTGTCACGGCCGATCATAATCGCGACCCCGAGCTGATGCAGAAGGCGGGCCAGGCGTTCGAACGCCTTGGCAACTTTGCGCGGGCAGCTGAGCTTCGGCTTTCCGCTCGCCGGCTGCGGAAAGGGAAAAGCGCCAACGAGTGGACCGGCGAGAATCTCGGATCGGATACACTGCTGATCGATCTTGTGGAGGATGACCCGCGCAGCCTTGGCCGGGTTATCCGCCACGCGCGACTGGCCGGCGCTGCCGCTGCCTATGCGCAAAGCGCAACAATCCGGGTCGAGCCGCGCCTGGTATCAATTCTGCAGCGAACGTTCCCGAAGGCGACCGTGGTCCCGGCGCAGCGGGATGTGGTCGGCGACAAACACGCGACTTTCGAAGATCTCGCCTGGGTGTTCGGACGCGATGCCGAAAAACTTGCTGCCGACTTCGTGCCGCTGCGGGCAGATCCTGAACTCGTCGAGACATTCCGCAAGCGCTATCGCTCGATGACGGATCTGCCGCTGGTCGGTCTCTCCTGGGGCAGCAAGTCCCATACCAAGGACGTGCCTGATTTTCCTGAATGGGCACGGTTCATCGCCCAGACGCCAGCGAAATTCGTTTCGCTCCAGTACGGGCAGGTCAAGCCGGCGTTGCGGCGCCTTCGCAACGGCAACGACGCGCGTCTGATCTTTGACGACAGCGTCGACCAGATGGTCGACATGGACCGTTTCGCCGCACAGGTCGCCGCACTCGATGCTGTCGTGACGATCAGCAATACAGCTGCCCATCTTGCCGGAGCCATTGGCGTGCCGAGTGTTTTCCTCATCGACGATAATTTTCAGACGGCATGGCCGGTGACCGGCGACCGGACACCCTGGTATCCGAAGGGCATTGTCATTCGCAAGGAGGGACGCCCTTGGTCGCTGGTGCTCGACGAAGCCGGCCGGCGGCTCTCGTCGATCCTGACGACGCTTTCCGACGCTCCCCGAGGACGATAGAACATCGCCGTGCAGAACAGACGAACCATCCTTCAGAAGGCAAAAACCGCCGATCTGCGCCCGCAAGGCGCCGTCGGCAAGCGGCTGCAGAAGGTTCTCGAGCGGGCAAAGGAACTTCTTAGACGTCCCTCGCGCCACGCCGACGAAAGCGCCGAAAGGCGTATGAGGCTGATGGAGGAAAGCGTGCAGCGTGGTGACTGGCAAACTGCTCGCGACCATGCACTGGCGCTTGGCGCGCTTGGTGAGCAGCTTGGCGATCTCGGCCTGATCAAGAAAGCGGGGCGCGGACTGAGGCGTCTCGACGGAGGAAATCGCATCTGGCAGTTGATGGCGGCGAGCAAGCAGCGCGGCAGACCCGATTGGGATGGCAGTGATCTTGCGGATCGCACGCTTCTCGTCGATCGTCGCGAAGGCGACCTGGCGATCTTTTTCCAGTTCGCGTCGCTGCTTGGTCCAGTGGTCGCGGCTGCCGGTCGATGCATTGTCTTCGTCGAGCCGCGACTGGCACCGCTTTATCGCAGAACATATCCTGCGCTTGATGTCAGGATTGAAGGGGAAGAGGACATGGCGGCAGTGGACGCCGATGTCGTTGCCGGTTTCGAGACACTCGCAAAGCATTTCTGGCCGGACGACCCGGCGGCACGCGCGCCCTTCGTTCCGCTGGAGCCGGACCGCCGACTGGTTGCCGATCTGCGCGGCACCTATCTCGATGGCGGCCCAGGTCCCCTGATCGGATTTGCCTGGGGAAGCCTGAACAAGAGCAAGGATCTGCCGGCTCTGGACGATTGGCGGACGCTGTTCAGCAGCCTGCCGGGGCGCCTGGTCAGCTTGCAATATGGCGATGTCGGGCCGGCCCTCTCCGAGTTCGAGCGCCACGCTCCGGGGCGCATCATCCATGACGCTTCAGTCGACCAGTTGACGGACATGGACCGCTTTGCCGCCCAAATTGCGGCGCTCGACGCGGTGGTCACGATCAGCAATACCGGCGCCAACCTCGCCGGAGCGCTCGGCGTGCCGACGATTGTCATGCTCGACGATGGATTTCGGCTGTCCTGGCCTGCTTTCGGTGAGACCGTCGCCGCATATCCGAGCGTTCGACTGGTCCGAAAAGGCGGCCGAGCCTGGGCGTCGGCAGTCCAGGAAGCAGGCGGACGGGTCATGCAAATCATCGGCGGAGCTGGCGATGGAGGGTAGCCAACTTCTCGGCCGGTTGCGCCGCGCTGTCGCGCTTGCAGGCTACAGATACAAGGTCTGGTTCCGACGTCACCGGCGGCAGCTCTTCCTTCGCTGGCGCGACGGCGACATTGCCGATCAGATGGCGGATTATCGGCGAAGCGTCGAGTCCCGCGATTGGCCGGCGGCACTGCCGAAAGCCCTGGCTCTTGGATCCATTGCGAAGTCGAGGGGCGAGGTCCACCTGATCGACGAGCTCAGCAAGGCGCTGATGCGGATGGGCGCCTATGGCGCAGCCGCCGAACTCAGGATCGCCCGACGCCACATCGTCAACGGCCGCGTCGATGGCGAGTGGCTGGGCCAGGATATTTCGGGCCAGACACTGCTTGTCGATCTGATGGAAACCGAAAAGCAGGGTCTGGCCACCGCGATCCATCATGCGAGTTCCGTCGGCTGTGCGTTGGGGCGCGCCGCCCGTTCGATCGTCCTGGTCGAGCGCCGCCTGGTACCGCTCTTTCAGCGCACTTTTCCGACCGCCGATGTGCGGCCGGTCGGCGCTGACGGCAAGGCTGCCTATGGCGAGGCGCAGGCCTTCGCCGGCGTCCAGCATCTGACTGCCGTTTTCGAGACCGACGAGGCGACGATCCGCGAGCATTTCGTGCCCCTTAAGCCGGATCCGGCCCGGGTCGCTGAACTTCGCGCCCGCTACCGGAAGGAAGGACGGCCGTTGGTCGGTATCGCATGGGGCAGCTCCAATCCCGGCAAAGACCTGCCGCCGCTAGCCGCCTGGCGAAACCTGATCGGCCGACCGGACCTCCGGTTCGTCTCGCTGCAGTACGGCCAGATCGAGACCGATCTGAAGGTCCTGACCGACGGTGAGCCGGAGCGCATTCTTCATGACAGATCGGTCGATCAGCTCGTCGACATGGACCTTTTCGCCGCGCAGGTTGCCGCGATGGACGCCGTGGTGACCATCAGCAATACCGGAGCGCATCTGGCGGGCGCGCTCGGCATCCCCTCGATTTTCATTCTGGGCGACGGCTTCAAGCGCTCCTGGCCGGTCGAGGGCGACCGCACGCCCTACTATCCATCGGCCGTGCTGGTCTCGAAACGGGAACGCCCCTGGTCCGTGGTGATGGGCGAGGCTGAGGCCATCCTGGCGCCATGGCTCACAAAAGTGAGTGGCTAATGCCTGTCGTCCGAAAGGGTGTCACTGAAGACGCTTCGACGCGATCCGCATTAAGGGTTCGGCCGACGGATCGCGGAATGGAGCGCCCGTGTCGAACAGTCGTCGCAACAGGCCAAAAAACATAAGGCATTCCGAACCGGGATATAGTAAAGGCCAATTCGCCCCGCAGAGGATCGCAATTCTTGCTGGCATTTCTGCCTTGTGTTCGAATTAGCCGTAGGCTTAGGCGCCCAGTAATGGGGTTGGTCTGGCCGGCAGCGGTTCGGGCGCCAGCTCTGATAATCTAAAGGAGGTCTCTCCCATGTCCTTTCTAAAATTTTTCCAGGCCAAAGCGCCGCCTCTTCCTCTTATCGTATCCTTTCCAAAATCGGGGCGCACGTGGCTACGTGTCATGCTGGACGATCTCGGAGTTGAAGTTCAATACATTCACGACGGAACCGACCACAAGTTACTTCGACCGAAATCGAGCCTCAAGGAGAATAAATCTCGGTATAAAAAGAGAAGAACAATAATGCTTGTTCGCGATCCAAGAGATACGGTGGTCTCAGGGTACTTTCAGGTTCAGAAGCGCCACATGCTTCCAGCGGGATCGTTCAGTGATTTTATCAGAAGCGACAATCATGGGATTGAAAAGATCATCAGATTCAATCTGCATTGGTTCGCGGCCATGCCCCGGATGCGCGAAATCCGGTATCTTCAATATGAAGATATGCATCGGGATACCGCTGGTGTCCTTCGCGCGATCCTTGGATTCCTGAACCAGCAGGCTGACGATCGGACGCTTGTCGAGGTGGCGAACAACCGAACGTTCGACAAGATGAAAGTGAGTGAATCGACTGGTGATCTGTCCGATCGATACGGCAAGATATTACAGCCGCGCGATGCGAATGATCCCGAAAGCTTCAAGGTGCGCAAGGGCAAGATAGGCGGTTACGGCGAATATCTTTCCGAGGACGATGTGGCCTATTGTGACGAGCAGTTGGCTAAGTTCGAATATTGGGAGAAGCTGGACAAGGTTTTTAGCACGAACGGCTTGTGCTACGCTCGCGTCGATAACCGCGCCCGGGTCGCCTTGGGTTAGGGAGCATTGCCGACATGGTGATGCGGACCGGATTCATTTGCGGCTGCGGCCATAGCGGGACGACGTTGATTGCGACGATCCTTGCGTCGCATCCCGACGTCTACCTGCCGCTCCAGGAAACCAACATTTTCTTCAAGTGGACGCCACTGGCCATGTTCCGCTTCTGGAAACTGAAGCGGGCGGCGCTCGATGCTGGAAAGAACGTGCTGCTTGAAAAGACACCGCGGCATATCCGCCGTGTCGCCCGCATTCGCCGGCTCGTGCCCGGCGCGCGTTTCGTCATGCCGGTGCGAGATGGACGCGACGTCGTAGCGTCCCTGATCAAACGACTTGGCGACCCAACGGAGGCTCTCGACCGCTGGATCAACGACAATGCGCTGGTTCTTGCGGAACGGGGAAAGCCGGATGTGCTGATCTATCGCTATGAGGACCTGGTCGAGAATCCGGCCAAAGTCGTCGAGCAGATATGCGGCTTTCTCGATGTAACCTTCAGGCCGGATCTCCTCGACTATCACAAGAACCCGCAGCAGTGGTTCAAGCCGACCGACGCCAGCGGCGAGACGCCACATGCGGTGCTCCGGAACCAACAGGTCAATCAGCCGATCTATGACGGGAGCGGAAGATGGCGCTCCGAACTTGGAAACGCCGAGCTACAGGACCTGGTACAGGGACGAGGTGCCCAGCTTATGAAAGCATTCGGTTATGCATGATCTCGGCTCGGCATCTGCTTGAACTGCCGTCTACCAATCAATTTTGTCGATCAAACCCGTTTTGAACAGGCTGTGAGCTCCTTCGTACAGCATTGACTGTTCGCTCATCGCGCTGAGAGCGGCTTTACCGCTCGATACCTCATGATACTGGCGATATTTGGAAGCGCCGTTCCAATACTGACCTTCCGCCACCGCGACCTGCGCCTTGTCGTTGAAATCGGCGAAGAACTTGAAATGAAGCAGGCCAGCCAATCCCTTTATATAGTTTCGCCAGTAGGGCAGCGGTGAGTGAATCGACGTAAAAATCGTCTGGCGATCAACATATATCAGAGGAAACTTGGTCAACTTGTGCTGCCTGGCGAAAAGCCGGGTTCTCGGGCCGCCTGTGATCTTGAGATGCCGGGGGCTCCTCGTCACCTCATAGCCGCTGCCGTCGAAATGGTCCGCAACTTGCCATGGCGGCACGATGGGATCGAAGGGTACGTCCCAGATGTTTCCGCTCGGATACATGTCGATCATCGGCGCCAGCAGGCGTGTCATTCCGCGCCGCTTGAGCCAGTCGGCCATCGCACCGAGCGGATGCTGATCCATGCCGTCATAGACAAGATATTCGTCCGCATCCACGGTCAGATACCAGCGAGGCTGACCATAGATCTGCACAATCCGCTGCCGCCAAAGGTTTCCCAGGTCCGACTGCGAATAGGTGACCGGCGAGCTGAATAGATCGACATCTGGCTGCTCGGCCAGAAGCTCAGCTGTGCCGTCGGTCGAGCGATCATCGAGGACGGCGAATCTGGTGACGCCGAGTTCGCGATAGTGCTTCAGGAACGGGGGTAGCCTGTCCGCCTCGTTGCGGATGACGAGGATCAAAGGCAGGTCATTCGCGTTAAGGGGCGTTATCGGCCGCAGCGATGACACTTCTGCCCGTCTTCCGAAGGTGTGTCTCAGCCGATATATGGCGGTGTCGGTAATCGTCCGGCGGACAATGGCGGGCCAGGTTGCTTTGCTCAAGCCATCGATTCCCCTCATGGCGGTCACCGGCTGGAGCTGGCGCTGATCCGCTGTTTGCAGTTAATTTCTACATGCAGCACCGTTAGGCAAATCGCAAGCAGTTGCGGACAATGGACAGGCCTGTTCTGAGTTCCGGCGGGGAGCTTTCCAAGTGTTGCCGATGCGAGCTGGCCTCTATAGACATCGTCAGATGGCAACAAGGCCGGAGCCCAGACCCTATGTACGCCGGCATTCGTGGCAGCGAAATTCAATTCGACAGGCCGATCCTGTTCGTGCGCCAGCGCTATGCGCCTTTCGGTGGCGGCGAGATCATGTTGGAAAACATCATGGCCGCATTCGCCGCGCGTCAGCGGCGGGTGGCCGTGCTGTCCGGCGACTGGCCGCGTTATGAAGGCATCGAGTTCATCCATTGTGCCGGTCGGCGGTTTCCGCGTTCGCTGCGGGCGACGTCCTTTGCTCAAGCTGCCTGCCGCAAGATCGCCGAGATGCCGCCGGCGCTGGTGCAGAGCAACGATCGCCTCCCGTGCTGCGATGTCTTCCGGGCCGGGGAGGGCGTTCATGCCGCCTATCTTGCCGAGCGGCGGCGTTTCGAGACGCGGCTTGGCAGGGCGGCAATGGCGCTGAGCCCCTTTCACCGCCAGACGCTGCGCCTTGAACGTGCAACCTACGCCAGCCCGAGGCTCAAAGCTGTCATTGCCATTTCGAAGATGGTGGCAGAGGACATTGTCCGTCACTACGATTATCCGGCGGAAAATGTGCACCATATTCCCAACGGGGTGGATCTCGACCGCTTCAACCCGCAGCTGCGCCAGCAGCATCGGGCGACAATCCGCGCGCGGCTCGACGTCGACGAAAACAGGCCAGTCGTCCTGTTTGTCGGCTCGGGCTTTGCGCGAAAAGGACTTCTTGCACTGATGAAGGCGGTCGCCAGGCTCGATGGCGAGCCTGAATTGTGGGTCATCGGCCATGATTCGCGCGCCGACGCTTTCAGGCAGGCCGGTGACAGGCTCGGTCTCGGCGCACGGCTCAAGATGCTGGGGCCGCAGAAAGACATGCTGCCGTGGTACGGCGCGGCCGATATTGCCGTGCTGCCTTCCATCTATGATCCTTTCGGCACAGTGGTCATCGAAGCGATGGCCAGCGGCTTGCCCGCCGTGGTAAGCACCGGCTGTGGAGCGCGCGAGCTTGTCGAGCGGTTCGAGCCGACGCTCGTTTGCGATGCGGCCAGCGAAAGCGACCTCGCTGCAGCGCTCGCGCACGCGCTGCAGTTGTCGTCACGACCTGACACCGCAGCCCGGGTGAGAGCGGCGGCCGAACACTATGATTTCAATGTCATGATCAAGCGAATGATGGCGCTTTATGAAAGCCTTGATCTGAAATGATTTTCGACTTTGTTGAATTAGGTTAGTACCCTCAGTGTGCTAACGGGCCGGGAGCCGATGCTGCAGATGCATTCGAATGACAGTGGCAGCTTTGATGCCGGAGCATTCTGACCGTGCCGGCGCTCTCGGTCATTATCATCACCCGCAACGAGGAGGCATCCATCGCGCAATGCCTTCGGTCGGTCCATTTTGCCGATGAGATCGTCGTTCTCGACAACAACAGCAGCGACAGAACCAGGGAGATTGCCGGTGCTCTGGGGGCAAAGGTTCTGATGACCGTCGATTGGCCCGGTTTTGGCGCGCAAAAAAACCGTGCGCTGGCCGCGGCAACGGGGGATTGGATCCTGTCGCTGGATGCCGATGAGTGGGTGGAGGCGCCGCTCGGCGCGGAAATAAGGGCCGCAATCGCCGACCCAAAAGCCAATGACGGCTTCGAAATACCGAGAAGATCGCGCTTTTGCGGGCACATTGTCCGCCATAGCGGCTGGTCGCCCGATCTGGTGCTCAGGCTCTTCCGTCGCCGCTCCGGGCGGTTCAGCGACGACACCGTGCACGAGAAGGTATTGGTGAACGGGAAGGTCAGCCGATTGTCCCAGCCGATCGAGCACGATTCCATTACCGACTTGGCAGATGCCCACGACAAGATCGGCCGGTACGCAGAAGCGTCCGCCGCGCAACTGCTTGCCGAGGGCAAAAAAAGCTCGATAGGCAAGGCGGTCTTGCGCTCGGTCTGGGCCTATGTGCGCAGCTATATTTTCCGGCTGGGATTTCTGGACGGTTCCATTGGTGCGATGGTGGCCGCGTATTCGGCCAGCTACACCTATCAGAAATGGGCTCGTGTCGCATTGGGAATGCGAGGCCAGGTCCACCCAAAAACGCAAGGCTGAGGCCAGGACAAATCTGTGAGAAACCGGCTTGGTTGACCGCAATTGTTGCCGAGCCATCGCCAACTAGTTAGTGTACGACCGTAAAAATCGAAAGCCAGGGTAGTGAATATGACTGATGCGTTTAGGGTATTTATCGGATGGGACAGCCGTGAGCCGATCGCGTACGACGTCGCGCGACACTCGCTGCTCAAACATGCGTCGGCGCCTGTCTCCGTCATTCCGATCAAACAGGACGAGATGCGTGCCCGCGGGCTCTATTGGCGGGAAAAAGATCCGCTCGCCTCAACGGAGTTCACCTACACGCGCTTCCTCACGCCCTTTCTCGCCGACTACACGGGTTGGGCCCTGTTTTGCGATTGTGATTTCCTGTGGCTTGGTGACGTCGCAGGCCTGCTGAAATATACGGACTCGGACAAGGCGGTCTATTGCGTCCAGCATGACTATACGCCGAAGGCCACAACCAAGATGGATGGTGTGGTCCAGACGTCCTATCCTCGGAAAAACTGGTCGTCGCTGATGCTGTTCAATTGCGCGCATCCTTCGGTCAGATCGCTCACGCCAGAGGTCGTGAATCAGGAAAGTGGCGCCTATCTTCACCGAATGCAGTGGGTTGCCGACAAAGATTTGGGCTCATTGCCGGTAGAGTGGAATTGGCTCGAAGGTTGGAATGAAAAGCCTGCGGTCGGCACACCTAAGGCGGTCCACTATACCAGCGGCGGCCCGTGGTTTGCCGAATGGCAGAATGTCGACTACGCCGATTTGTGGATAGCAGAACGCGACGAGTTCCTGGCTTCCGATCAAGCGGAATCTTCTCAGAGCGCCGTTCGATAAGAACATCGTGTTTGGCAGGTGACCTGGGCGCTTCCGAAAGTGGCATTGATTTTCGTGTCGCCAAGGGCGCAGCAACCAGCCGTCAGGCGCGGGGCGTCGACAACAATGCGTGTTGCCGCCTGGGGGCGGGACCGGGGCAGATTGCGCCTACGAATCTGGCGGCTCCGGCCGGGTAAACATGCCGCGCTGAGATAAGGATCAGCTCGCGGCAATATGATCGGTTTTTTGGGTCCGTCAGCTCTTTCATCGGCCTAGCCGGCACGCGAAAGTCGACCATGCCGTCACTGCGAAGACGCCTCGATCGTTTCCTGGAGAACCGCGGGCCTAAAATACCGCGGCTGCAGCTGAACCATGTCGAGCGCCTGGCGCTGGTCCGTCGCCATGGTGATTTTTCCCTTGCCTATTCGACCGCCGTGCAGAAGGGGCTTCACTACTTCGGCGATGCCCAGGGCTACATCGCTTACGGCAGCAAAACGCGACATCATTTCGCGCTCGGTGATCCAGTGGCTGCCCCGGCCGATCGGCGCGACTATATCAGACGTTTCATCGAGGTTGCCGGCAGCCCGTGGTTCGTGCAGATCGGCGACCAGACGGCGCGCGTGCTTGCCGGGCTTGGCTATCAGGTCAACCGCCTCGGCGTCGACACCAGGCTTGTCCTGCCCAGACACGACTTTTCCGGAAAGCGCAATGAGACAGTGCGCTATTCCGAACGCTGGCTCTTGAAGAAGGGTTTTTCCTTCGCAGAGGACAACGGGACTGTCTTCCTCGACGAGATTGCCAGGCTCTCCCAGAATTGGCGGGCCGACCGCATTGTCAAGCGCTGGGAGATGAGATTTCTCAACAGGCCCTTTGCCGATCACCTTGGCGTCGATATGCGCCGTTTCGTCCTGCACGGTCCGGATGGGGAACTCGTGGCCTTGCTGGATTTCGATCCGCTGTTCAGCGACGGCAAGGTCATCGGCTACACCACCTCGTTCAAGCGCAAGCACATCGATGCCTCGGCGCATGCCGAGATCGGCCTGACCAAATTCGCGGTCGACCGCTTTCGCGATGAAGGTGTTTCCGTCGTCACCCTAGGCCTGTCGCCGCTTGTCGAAATCGGACCTAGCGGGTTTGCCGAAAGCGATTTCTGGCGGCACGCCTTCCAGCGTGCCTATGACTCCCCCTGGGTCAATCGCACCCGCTTCAATCTGCAGGGGCAGGCGGCCTTCAAGCGCCGGTTCCATGGTGTCGAAGAGCCGACCTATCTTGCCTTTCGCAAGGGGACCTTTTTCGAAGCGCTTTCTCTGCTCCGGCTGATCAGGGCCGTCTAGTGCCTGGTGGCTGAGCGCTCGTCGTCTCCTGGTATGGTCGACCTCACACCGGTCAGGCTTGGTTGTTTAGTTTAGGCGGGAAAGGAATGCCGCGGCGGGAAGCAAAAGACCGGCTGCGAACCGTCGGCCCATTCTGCGGCGTCCCCCAGTCCCGCCGGGCACGTTTGGCAGCCTGAGAACGGCTTCGCGTCAGCGCCAATGGGTCGGATTCACGGTTGCTGCAGCGTACCGCCGGGAATAACGAGGGTACCCTGGCCTGGCCTTGAGTATCTGAAGCCTATGAAGAACAAAGCAACGATGATCAAACAAATGACGATGACCGCGACGACGCTGCCAGGATGGTGTCCGGTATCTGGCGGTTGGACCATTGCCTTCCCGTATGGCTATCGCCGCTGACCTTCTTCATCTTCCAACCGAGCATGACGACTGTCAATGGATACAGGAGTTGCGCTCGCCATCCAATCAGCCGACTGCAGCGTCGATCATGTTGCGCGCTTGCTGGCCGAAGCTGATGATGGACCTAACCACAGCTTGTTCCCAAGCACGCTTCCATCGCTGCGAAGCGTTGAAGGGCGGCGATCCACCGCGGCTTCGTCAGGCCGGAAACAGGAATGCAGCAGCAGGATCGAAAAAGACCTGCCGGCTGCAGGGCCACACATCCTGCGATTGCATGGCGGCGGAGGTCGGCCTGATGTCAACCTCCTGTCCAGCGGCGATGCGCGCGACGATCCGCCGGCGCTCGCCGTAAAATGCGATGTCGACGATCTCGACATTCAGTTCCGCGCTCGCCGGGCTCCGCTCCATGCTAAAGGCTTCGGGCCGGATCATCAGCCTGGTCTTCTGGCCTTTGCCGAACGTGCCGTTGGCCCTGACTCCGGATATGACCGAACCGTCTGTCATGCGGATCGTTGTCGTGCCGTTGGTGGTGCCGAGATGTTCGGCGGCGAGGAAATTCGAATTGCCGATGAAGCCGGCGACGAAATCGGTCGCCGGCCTGAGATAGAGATCCTCGCCGGTGCCGGTCTGCTCGATGCGGCCATCCTTGAACAGGGCGATTCGGTCCGACAGATGCAGCGCCTCTTCCTGATCGTGGGTGACGTAGAGAATGGTGACGCCGGTCTGGCGATGGATGCGGCGGATTTCGCCCTGGATTTCCTCGCGCAGCTTCTTGTCGAGCGCCGACAATGGCTCGTCCATCAAAAGGATCGGAGGATCATAGGCCAGCGCCCGGGCCAGCGCGACGCGCTGCTGCTGGCCGCCCGACAGCGCACCGGGTAAGCGTCCGGCAAAGCTTTCGAGCCGCACCAGGGCCAGCATGTCGGCGACCTTTTTCTTCACCTCGGCGTCCGGCAGGCGGCGAACCCGCAGCGGAAAAGCGACGTTTTCGGCCACCGTCAGATGCGGAAACAGCGTGTAGCGCTGGAAGACCATGCCAATGTTGCGCTTATGCGGGGGCACCGCAAGCAGCGACTTTCCTTCCAGCAAGACATCGCCGGAAGTCGGGTCCTGAAAGCCGGCGATCGCGTAGAGCGTCGTCGATTTTCCCGAACCGGAGGGCCCGAGGAAGGTCAGGAACTCGCCCCTGGGAATGTCCAGCGTGACGTCGTGCACGGCGACGATCGCCCCGAACGCCTTGCGCAGATTGCGGATGGAGAGGAAAGGGTGGGTCATGTCCGGAACTTTCGCTGCAGCAGCGCCGTCATCACCATCAGGGCAAGCGTCAGCCCGACCAGCAGGCTGGAGGCAGCGGCGATCACCGGACTGAGGTCCGACCGCAGACTGCCCCAGATCTTGACGGGCAAGGTTTGCAAGCTGGGGCTTGCCATGAAGATCGCCACCACGACTTCGTCCCACGAGGCGAGGAAGGAAAAGATCGCGGCGGAGAAGATGCCGATCCGGATCGACGGCAAGGTGATCCTGAGCCTGGCCTCGAGCGGGCTTGCCCCGCAGACGATTGCCGCGTCCTCGATCGACTTGTCGAATCCTTCGAGCGCGGTGGCGATCGGAATGATGGCGAAGGGCAGCGCCAGCACGCTGTGGGCGATGACGAAGCCGATGGTGGTGCCGCCGAGGCCAAGGCGAAGGAAGAAGGCGTAGATGGCGATGGCGAAGACAACGACGGGCAGCACCATCGGCGTCAGCAGCAGGCCGCGCAGGATCTCACGTCCGGCAAACCTTCCGCGAACCAGGGCAAAGGAGGCGAGCAGGCCGATCGCTACTGCCAGGATCGCCGTCATGGTGGCGATCCGAGCGCTGGTCAGCGCGGCGTCGAGCCAGGCCGGATCGGCAAAAAGCTCCTGGTACCATTTGAGCGTCCAGCCGGGCGGCGGAAAGGCCAGCCAGCGCGACGAGCCGAAAGAGAGCAGGACAATGAAGACCACCGGCAACAGAAGAAAGCCGGCGACCAGCGCGGTGAAGCCGAGCAGGGCAACCCGCAATCCACCCATGCGGTCATAGTCGAGCAGCATCTCAGATGCCTCCGCTCATGCGCCTGGCACCGGCAAGGCGCAGTTGCAGCGCGTAGAGAGCCATGGTGACGACAAGCAGGATGAAGGCAGCGGCGCTGCCGAGCCCCCAGTTGAGCAGCGACTGGACCATCTGCGCGATCATTTCGGCGAGCATCATGTTCGACGTGCCGCCGAGCAGTGCCGGCGTTACGAAGTAGCCGAGCGACATGACGAAGACCATCAGGCCACCGGCGGCGACGCCGGGCAACGACAGCGGCACGAGGATGCGGCGGAACGCCTGGAAAGGGCTTGCGCCGCACAGCGACGCCGCACGCAGCGTCATCGGATCGATCGCCCGTAACGTGCCGACCAGCGGCAGGATCATGAAGGGCAGCATGATATAGACCATGCCGATGGTGACGCCGGTGAGATTGTTGATGAGCGGCAGCGGGTGGTCGATGACGCCGATGGTCATCAGCGTCCGGTTGATGACGCCGGTACGCTGCAGGAGCACCATCCAGGCATAGGTGCGGGTGAGCAGGTTCGTCCACATCGACAGAATGATGATGCCGAAGATGATCGAGGCCGGTCCCGAAGGCATGATCGCCAGCATCCAGGCGACCGGAAAGGCGACAAGGACCGTGACGATGGTGACCAACGCCGCGACCAGGAATGTGTTGAAGAACACCCGCGCATAGGTGCCGTCACCGAGCAGGGCAGCATAGTTCTGCAAGCCTGGCTCGGGCTCCGTGACACTGCGCAAAAGCAGCGCCAGCACGGGGACGACGAAGAACAGCATAATCAGAATCAGGGCCGGCAGCAGGCCATTGAGACCTGCCGGCACCCGCACCGTTCCAAAGTTCCGGCGTGTTTCGACCGACATGACAGCGACCCGGCTATGGGACGAGACGGCGCGAACCGTCTCGTCCATTGCGGTTCAGGGGCGGGCTTATTTCGCCTGCCAGGCATACCAGCGCGCGGCGATGGTGTCGCGATTGGCGGCCCAGTAGTTCATGTCGAGATTGATCTGTCCGTCGACATGAGCGTCCGGCAGCGATTTCACGGCATCGGCCGGCATCTCTGCCTTGGCCTTGGTGTTGATCGGCGCATAGCCGCTGGCTTCGGCAAATTTGGCCTGGCCGGCGGGGCTGCTCGCCGCGGCGAGGAATTTCATCGCCGTATCCTTGTTCTTGGCACCCTTCGGTACCACCAGAACGTCGGCTGCGGTCAGGTTCTGGTTCCAGGAGACGCCGACATCGGCGCCTTCCTTGTCCAGTGCGAAGACGCGGCCGTTCCACAGCTGGCCGAACGTTGCTTCGCCGGATGCGATCAATTGCTGCGACTCCGCCCCGCCGCCCCACCAGACGATGTCCGACTTGATGGTGTCGAGTTTCTTGAAGGCGCGATCGAGATCCAGCGGATAGAGCTTGTCCGCCGGAACACCATCGGCCAGCAGCGCGATCTCGATGACACCGGGCGCCGACCATTTGTAGAAGGTCCGCTTGCCCGGGAACTTCGTCAGGTCGAACATGTCGGCCCAGCCGGCCGGTTCACCCGAAACGGCGCCCTTGTTCCAGGCGAGCACGAAGGAATAGTAGAAACTGCCGACGGCATGATCGGTGGTGAAGCGCGGATCGAGGTCGGCCTTCGGCACGGCCTTGAAGTCGATCGGCTCGAGCAGACCGTCCTTGGCCGCCTTGATGGCGAAATCCATCTCGACGTCGACGACGTCCCAGTTGACACTGCCGCTGTCGACCATCGCCTTCAGCTTGCCGTAGTCGGTCGGGCCGTCCTGCATGACCTTGATGCCGGATGCAGCGGTGAACGGCTCGGCCCAGGATTTGGTCTGCGCTTCCTGGGTCGTCCCGCCCCAGCTGGTGAAGACCATGTCCTCGGCCTTTGCGGCCGTCGTTGCCAGAACTGTCGTTGCAATAAATCCGGCAAGGAAGCCGGTGATGATCAGTTTCATGTCGTTCTCCTCTGTTGTTTTCGTTGGTGTCTGTTCGCGATCGGTCGTTTTCGCCTTGATCGCGCATCTCCGGCCAGCGGCGGCTACCGCATGACAAAAGGATCGGGAATTGGGTCGTCGGAGGTGCGTATCCACACCGATTTCGAACGCGTGTAGTCGCGGATCGCATCGAGGCCGCCCTCGCGGCCGAGCCCGGATTGGCCGTAGCCGCCAAACGGAACCAGCGGCGAGACCGCCCGATAGGTGTTGATCCAGACCACGCCGGCATGGATGCCGCGCGCCATGCGGTGGGCTTTTGCCAGATTGGTGGTGAACACGCCGGACGCCAGGCCGAACTTCGTGTCGTTGGCGAGCGAAAGCGCTTCAGCTTCGCTGTCGAAGGCTAGCACACAGAGCACCGGGCCGAAGAGCTCTTCGCGCACGCAGGCAAGCGTCTGATCAGGCGCGTCGATAATCGTCGGCGCGTAATAGAAGCCGTCCGCCATGCCCGCGGGGCGGATGCCGCCGGTGACCAGTTGCCCGCCCGCGGCCAGGCTTTCAGCAATGATCTTCTCTATCCATTCGCGCTGGCGCGAGGTGGCGAGCGGTCCCATTTCGATCGCGGGATCCTGCGGATCGCCAATCCTGATCGCCTCGGCCTTGCGCTTGAGCCGGGCGAGGAATTCGTCCTTCGCGGAGCGCTGGACCAGCAGCCGCGAGCCGGCGACGCAGCTCTGGCCGGTGGCAGCGAAGATGCCGGCAACGACCGCGTTGGCGGCGCTGTCCAGATCGGCATCGGCAAACACCACGACCGGGCTTTTGCCGCCGAGCTCGAGCGTCGTGAAGGCGAGGTTTTCCGCCGTATTCCTGACGATCTGCCGAGCGGTCGAGGGACCGCCGGTGAAGGCGACGCGGGCGACGAGCGGATGACTGGTCAGCCGGTGACCGCAATCGTGGCCGAAGCCGGTCAGGATGTTCACGGTCCCGGCGGGAAATCCCGCCTCATGGACGAGTTCAGCGAAGGCCAGCAACGGGGCAGGGCCGTCTTCCGATGCTTTCAGAACGATGGTGCAGCCGGCCGCCAGCGCCGGCCCGAGCTTGACGGCGGACAGGAAGAGCTGCGAGTTCCACGGCACAATGGCGGCTACGACGCCGATTGGCTCCGGCCGGATGGTCACTTCCATGTCGGCCTTGTCGATGGGAACAAACGAGCCCTCGTGCTTGTCGGCCAGCCCGCCATAATAGCGGTAATAGTCGCCGACATAGGCGATCTGGGCGCGGGTCTCGCGGATGATCTTGCCGGTATCGCGCGTCTCGAGTTCCGCCAGCCGGTCGGCATTGGCGACCACCAGATCGCCGAGCCGCACCAGAAGCTTGCCGCGTGCCGTTGCCGTCATTGCCGGCCACGTGCCGGAGCCAAGCGCCCGGTGAGCAGCTTCGACGGCGCGGTCGACGTCATCAGACGATGCAGCGGGCATCTTCGCCCATGGCGCGCCCGTCGAGGGATCGATGCTGTCGAAGGTCGCCGCCACTTCGACGAAGCTGCCGTCAATATAGTTCCTGAATTGAGTGGTGCTCATCGCAATCCGGCTTTCGGTTCGGAAAAGGCCGGCATCACCCTGTCGATGAAGAGCTGCAGCGATTTCTTCTTGCGCCGATGGGAAAGGCCGCTGTCGATCCAGATCGAATACTGATCGTAGCCGAGCGCTTCGTAGGCCTTCAGCCTGGCGATCACCTCGTCGGCTTCGCCAATGACCAGGTTCTGCCTGATCTTGTCAGGCGCATATTGCGGCATGGCCGCGATCTCGTCTTCGGTCAGCGCTTCCATTATGCCCTGGTGCACCGGCTTCTTGTTCTGGAACCAGGCGCCGAACTGGCAGTAGAACTGCGACAGATCCTGCGCGAGCCGGTCAGCCTCCGCTGCATCCTCGGCGACGAAAGTATGCATCAGCAGCATAATCTCCGGCCTTGGTACGTCGGGGTGGGCATTGCACGCCGCGTTGAAACGCTCCATCAGGCTGGCCACTTCGCCATCGCCGGAGGCAAGCGGCGTCACCTGGACGTTGCATTTGCTGGAAACCGCAAAGTCGTGCGAGTTCGGATCGCGTGCGGCCACCCAGATCGGCGGATAAGGCTTTTGCAGCGGCTTGGGCGACGAGGTGGTTGAAGGAAACGACCAGAACTCGCCGGCGAGTTCGAAATCACCATCCCAAAGGCCCCGGATCGCCGGCACCATCTCGCGCATACGCTGCCCGGCGACCCAGGCCTCGAGGCCTGGGAAAAGTCGCTGGTATTCGTAAGCGTAGGCGCCGCGCGCAATGCCGATGTCGAGACGGCCGCCGGTGACGACGTCGGCCATCGCTGCTTCGCCGGCAAGCTTGATCGGGTGCCAGAACGGCGCGACGATGGTTCCTGTTCCGAGCCGGATGCGCCTGGTTTTGGCGGCGAGCCAGGCGATGTTGATGAACGGGTTCGGCGAGATGGTGAATTCCATCCCGTGATGCTCGCCGATCCAGGCAGTCTCGAATCCTGCCTCTTCCGCCTGCAGAACCAGCTCCTCCAGCTCGCCGACAAGCTCGGAATGCGGCTTTGCCAGATCCGATCGCTCCATGTGCACGAAAAGCGAAAACTTCATCGGTTTCACCCGCGGCCGGAAAGAGGAATTTGAGAAGGCGAGGGCTTGGCGAGCGGCCGGACTTCGCCTTCGACCTCGTTGCCGACATAGACGCCGAATGCATCTTCCGTGCGTTCGCGCGCATAGCGGGCAAGCATCGAACGCACCGCGGGATCGGCGATCTCCAGATCGGCGATCTGCTCGATGTCGACAAGCCGCATCTGGCGATCGTCGGAATAGGACCCCTCGGCCGTTCCGCGATAATAAACATGCGTGCGCCAGGGTTCGGCGGCATCGTCCCACACCGCGAACAGGAAGCCGAGCTGGGCGTCTATGGCCCTGGCGGCAAGGCGCCCCTTGAGGCTGCGCGCATCGTTGGGCGTGCCCAGTCCGCGCCCCGCAGGCAATTCGTGAAACCCGTCGGCCGTTGCGAAGAACAGCACACGGCCCTCGTGCTCGAGAATGGCGCCGACCTCCGTATCGGGGGGCGCCGCCGCCAGCGCCTCCTGGCTGAGGCCGGGCGTGACGTAGGTGCCTCTGCAATAACCGAGGGGCTGGGCTCCGTTGTGGCTGAAGTCGCGGACGCGGCCGATGAGGATCGAGTGATCGCCAGCATCGACCAGCTGCTCCATGCCGCAATCGAACACCGCAACGGAGCCGTCGATCAGCGGATTGCCGGTCCGGCCCGGCTGCCAGGCCACGGCCGCGAACTTGTCCGCTGCTTTGGAAGCGAAGATGCCGGAATGGGCCTTCTGGTCCTCCGACAGGATGTTGATGGCGAAACCTCTCGATGTCGAAAAAGCACTGTGCCCCAGGGCCCTCTTGGCGATGCAGACAAGCACCAGCGGCGGCTCGAGCGAGACCGAGGTGAAGGAGTTGGCGGTGAAGCCGCGCGGTTCGCCTTCCGCTCCGATCGTTGTGACGATGGTGACACCGGTCAGGAACGAGCCGAGCGCGCGCCGGAATTCGCCGCTGTCAAAGACTGCATCCGTCTCCGGCTTCACGCCAGCGTCTCTTGCCGTGTCGAGAAATTCCATGATGTGTTTGGTCACTTTTTCAGGTGAAGCCATTGCCATCATATGCCTTTCTCCATTGAGCACGAGGCATTGGCCGTGCGGCGCAAGCCTCGCCATCGCCGCCGACATGGCCGGGGTCGAATTGCTGTCCTGCGACCCGGTCATGAACAGGGCCGGCGCGGCAAGACCGGGGAGAGCATCGGCGTGCTCGGCATCGGCATGGGCAAAGAGGCGATAGGTGCGCGCGTAGCCTTCGGGGTCGACCCTTTCAAGGGCGGCGCGCGCGGTAGAGGCCGCCCCGATAAGGTTCGCCGGCAGCGGGTCGCCGAACCAGCGGGCAAGCGTAGCCGCAATGGCGGAAGGGTTGCCATGGGTGCCGAGCGCGGTGGCACGCTCGCGTACGGCCTGCGCCAAGGCCACGGGGCGGCGGAATACCGCATTGAGACAGACGATCGAGCGAATGCGCGAAGGGGTGCGAAGGGCGATCTCCAGAGCGACCAGCGCGCCCATCGAATGGCCAACGATCGACACCGACGCCACGCCGAGATGGTCGAGAAGGCGAACCGCCTGATCGGCGAAATCCGACAGGCTGGCTTCTTCCGGCGGCAGCGGTGAAACGCCGTGGCCGAGCATGTCGATGGCGATCAGGTCATGATGATGTTTCATCGCCGCGATCTGATCGTGCCAGATCGCGGCGTTCATGCCGACACCGTGAATGAGCAGAACCGGCGCGCCGGAGCCGGCGCGGATGAAGCCGGTGCCGTCCGGAGCCGTGTCCCGGACCCATGCGGTGGCAGCGACGTCAGCCATGCAGGTCTCCGACCTCCTTGAGGTCCTGATAGCGGTCGCCGATACGATGGTGCGGGCGGCCGCCAATCGAAGCGCCAAGCGCCACCACCAGCTCGTCGGGCGCGGGCGCGTCGCCGATCTGGAAATGTATGGTCAGATAGTGGGAGCGGCGGCCTTCGTCGTTCTTGTCCATCAGCGGGATCATGATCGGGGTGTTCGGCCCTCCGCGCAGATTGGTGAAGGCGAGATAGGTCTTGGCGCCGACCGCGCGACGGTAATGGTTGCCGAAATGCAGCGTATGGATCAGCGCCGATGCATGCTCGATCTCGCCCGCCGTGCCGCAGACCGCGGCCTTGCCGTAGCCCTCTATCGCCTCGCCGGAACCGGCAACGGCGATAATCTCGCGGGTCAGCAGTTCACCGAGGACGGGAGCAATGGCGCGGATCTCCGGCGACAGGTCGTCGGTGAAACCGCGGCCGGCCCAAGGATTTGTCAGCACAGCGGCGACACCGATCAGACGCAGCGGTTTTGGGGCTTCCTTGCCGCCCTCGATTAGCGTGTTCTCGATGTAGGTGACGATCTTTCGAATGGCTGGTTTCATGAAAGTCCTCGGTCGCCGCGGCGCTGTGCAACGCCGAAATCTTTACATCATCTTATGGTATACCATACTATGGAGCACCAGAAGCCTTGTCAATCGGCTATGGAATCTGTTTTGTGGCCGGATCGGGGTAGGGAGAGAAAATGTCAGGCGATACGCTGCGGATCGACCGCTCTGCCAAGACGCTGAGGACGCTGGCGCTGGAGCGCATGCGTGAGGCGATCATGGGCTTCCATTTCCAGCCTGGCGAAAGGCTGGTCGAGCGGCCGCTATGCGATCAGCTCGGGGTAAGCCGTTCCGTCGTGCGCGAGGTGCTGCGGCAGCTGGAGGCGGAAGGCCTGGTGCAGATGATACCGGGCCACGGACCCGCCGTGGCCAAGCCGGATCTCGGCCGCACCGACGAAATCTATGAATTGCGGGCGCTGCTCGAGGGCATCGCGGCGCGGGCTTGCGCCCTGACAGCCACGGACGCGCAGATCGCCTCGCTCGATGCCGCCTTGACTAACCTGCTTGAGGCGTGGGCGTCCGGTGCGCCTGTCGAGGTGATGCGGGCAACGACCAAGTTCTACGAAACGCTGTTCGAGGCGGCGGACAAGCGCATTGCCTGGGAAATCGTGACGGGGCTGAATGTCCGCATCAACCAGCTCCGCTCAATGACGATCGCGTCGGAGAACCGCCGCGAGCCGGCGATCGCCGAAATGACCGAAATCATGGATGCAATCCGCTCGCGCAAGCCGGACGAGGCGGAGGAGGCGGCGCGGCGGCATGTCGAATCCGCGTGGCAGATCGCCCGCAACACGCTTCGCCTTGGCTGACTGGTATGCCGCCGGCGGTCCATCGTTCCACGGCAGGCATCTAACTGGTGCGTACAGTGACATGTGTGACATGCCAATTTGCTTTCAGTTGCGGCGGCAAAATCGTATATCGGGTCAGTTAGGTGTGCATCTTTCGAACGGACTGAGACAGAAAAGTAGTAAAATGAACATGTTACGCCACAAAGTTGCCGTGGCGCCGATGATGGATTGGACGGACCGGCACTGCCGGTTCTTCCATCGCCAGCTGACGCGCGAGGCGCTGCTCTATACCGAGATGGTGGTGGCCGATGCGGTCATCCACGGCGCACGCGAGCGGCTGCTTGGCTTCGACGACAACGAACATCCGTTGGCGCTGCAACTCGGCGGCGCCGATCCGGGAAAGCTGGCCGAGGCGGCGCGCATCGGCGAAGCCTTCGGCTATGATGAAATCAACCTCAATGTCGGCTGCCCGTCCGACCGCGTCCAGTCGGGCACCTTCGGCGCGTGCCTGATGAAGACGCCCGTGCTCGTCGCGGATTGCGTCGCCGCAATGAAGGCGGCGGTGAAAATACCGGTCACCGTCAAGTGCCGCATCGGCGTCGATGAGCAGGATCCGGAACCGGCACTCGATGCGTTGGCCGATGGTGTTTTCGCGGCCGGCGCCGACGCGCTGTGGGTGCACGCCCGCAAGGCCTGGCTGGAAGGACTGAGCCCAAAGGAAAATCGCGACATCCCGCCGCTCGACTATGGCCGCGTCTATCGGCTGAAAGCCAGAAAACAAAACAAATTCATCGGCATCAATGGCGGTATTCAATCTCTCGCAGAGGCGCTAACGCATCTCGACCATGTCGATGGCGCCATGCTCGGCCGCGCCGCCTATCACACGCCAGGGATACTCACCGGCATCGATGCCGCGTTTTACGGCAGCACAGCTGAGTCGTTCGATTTTGTCGCACTGATCGATGCCATGGCGGATTACGCGTCACGCCATATCGAGCAGGGCGGACGCCTCGGGCATGTCACCCGGCACATGGTCGGGCTGTTTCACGGCCTGCCCGGTGCACGCCGCTATCGGCAGATCCTGTCCACCGATGCGACAAGGCCGGGTGCCGGACCGCAGGTGCTCAAGGCGGCTTTTGCAGAGGTCGATTTCGGCCGGACCGCAGAGGCGGCCTGAGGAAAAACTCAATCCCGCAAAATCATGCGATCGCCACGTACGTCGAAGCCCGATAGCGAGCCGATGAAATTCATGCCGAGCAGGCTCTGGCCGAGCGTGCCGGGTGCGGCGATCATGATGGGCATGTCCTTGCGCACGATGCCGCCGATCGACAGTTCGTCGGTTCGCACCGCCGCCGCGCGTGTCATGCCGTTGGCGGTAGAGATCGGTATGGTGAAGCGGAGAGCCGCCGAATTGAACCCGACCGCCAGCGCGTCCTCGGCGGTCAGAACGGTGCTGGTCGCGCCGGTATCGACAACCGTCAGGATCGGCGTGCCGTTGATCGTGACGCGCGCTTCGAAATGGCCGCTGCCGGCCTTGTCCAGGGTGACGGTGGCATGGCCTTCTTCCACGCCCAGCGCCAGCGGACTGCCGGGAACAAGGCCGGCGGTGACGCGGCTGGCGAAATCCTGCAACTCATAGCGGTACTGATAGCCGGCAATCAACGCCAGCACGATGGCACCCCAGGCGCCGAGGCTGCGGGCCATGGTGCCTAACGGTCTGCCCGATCTGAGCAGGCCGGCGCCGACGAGCGCCGCTAAAGCGCTAAGCCAGATCAGCTGGCTGAAATCGTAATTCTCAATGCCGAATGTACTGCCGGCGGAATCGTTGAGCATGAGCAGGAGTACACCTGCCCCGATCGCGACGATCAGAATCCACAGCAGTCGGTTCATCTCTGCGGCCGGTTCACGAGAGGGCGTCGCGTTCGCGTGCCATGCGGCTGCGACGGGTTTCCCGGCGGGGGCGTCGCTCGATCGTTTCCAGCCTTGCCGGCAGCTCGGCCATGACGCTGCGGCGGGTTTGCGGGGTCATGTCGATCCAGGCAGCGATTTCCGCGCGCGTGCGCCCGCAACCGAAACAGAAGCCGGTTTTCATATCGATCGAGCAGACCAGGATGCACGGGGATTCAATGGCCGTCATAAGGATTTCCTTGGCTAGCCTCCACATGGTGCAACGACAAAGTCAATACAAGCCCTCCGGGAAGCGCCGCCAACGGGTGCTTTCGCGTCAATACCTCGAAGTTGTACCAGGCCTGGAGCTTGTGCCGGCTTGAGGTTGTGCCGGCTGGCCAAGGCGGCTATGCCGCTCACCAATTCACACGGACGATCGCCATCGACATGACCAGCGCGCTACCTTTCGACGATTTTCGCGACCTCCTGGTGAGCCTGCCGCCGGGAGATATGGCGGCCAAGGCCCGCGTGCGCCAGTTGTTTGCCAAGGCAGACAAGCCCAAAGGCTCGCTTGGCCGCATCGAGGACATCGCCGCCTGGCTTGCCGGGTGGAGCGGCCGCGCGCCGCCGGCGGTGACGCGGCCATTGGTGGCGATCTTTGCCGGCAATCATGGCGTCACCCGCCACGGCATTTCGCCGCGCCCGGCCGCCGCCACGGCAAATGCAGTCGAGCTCTGCGCCGCCGGCGGTGCAGCAATCAACCAGATCTGCATCGCCAACGATCTCGGCTTGAAGGTGTTCGATCTGGCTCTGCACATCCCGACAACCGACATTACCGAGGATGCGGCACTGGACGAGCGCGGTTGTGCCGCTACCATGGCCTTCGGCATGGAAGCGATTGCCGGCGGCACCGACCTGCTTTGCCTTGGCGACCTCGGCGTCGGCAATTCGACTGTCGCCGCGGCCCTTTGCACAGCACTGTTCGGCGGCACCGGCGCCGACTGGATCGGCCCTGGATCAGGGGCAGACGCGGCGATGCAGAGGCGCAAGGCGGAGGTGGTCGATGCCGCGGTCGCGTTTCACGGCGCGAGCCTCAAGGACCCGCTGGAAGCGCTGCGCCGGGTCGGCGGGCGGGAATTCGCCGCGATCTGCGGCGCCATTCTGGCGGCGCGGATGCAGAAGATCCCGGTGCTGCTCGATGGGTTTGCGGTGACTGCCGCCGCTGGTGTCCTACATGCCGCCAACCCCGCCGCGCTCGATCATTGTCTCCTCGCAAGCCTGTCGCCGGAGCCTGGTCACGCCAAGGCCGCCGAGCGCCTCGGCCTTCGCCCGCTGCTCGATCTGGGCGTCAGTCAAGGCGAGGCGGTAGGGGCGGCTCTTGCCGCCGGCCTGGTCAAGGCGGCCGCGCTGACCAGCTCCGGCATGGCAGCGGCGGTCCGCGGTTAAGCATTCAGCGCCGGCGCGAGGCAACCGCCTTGGTCGGCAGCGCCGGCAGTTCCTCCATCACCCGGCTCAGCGGGAAGATGGCGATCGCCTCGGTGCCTTCGCGCAGCCTGGAATGGAGCTGGAATTCGCCGCCATGCATGGCCAGCAAGCCTTGCACGATCGGCAGGCCAAGCCCGGTGCCCTGTTCGGCGCTCTTGATGGCGATCGAGCCCTGGCCGAAGGCCGAAAGCACGATCGGAATCTCGTCTTCTGGTATGCCCGGCCCATTGTCCTTGACGGAGAGATATTGCCCGCCGCCCGCCGTCCAGCCGACGCGCACGCGGATTTCGCCGCCGGTGGCGGTGAACTTGATGGCATTGGACAACAGGTTGAGCGCAATCTGCCGCACCGCGCGTTCGTCGGCGAACAAGCGCGGCAAGGCGTTTTCGAAATCCTGGACGATGCGGATGTCCTTGTTGCGCGCCTTCAGCTCCATCATGTGGCAGCAATCCTCGACGACGGAGAGCAGCATCATCGGCTCCTCGTTGAGCTGGTAGCGGCCCGCTTCGATGCGCGACAAATCGAGAATTTCGTTGATCAGGTCGAGCAGATGCTGTCCGGAGTCGTGCACGTCACGGGCATAGTCGCGATAGGTCGGGTTGCTCATCGGGCCGAGCACCTCGTTGGCCATCACTTCGGAAAAGCCGAGAATGGCGTTGAGCGGTGTGCGCAGTTCGTGGCTCATCGAGGCTAGGAAACGCGATTTCGCCAGATTGGCGTCTTCCGCCCGCCGCCGTGCCTCGTCCGACATCGATTTCGCCGTCTCCAGTTCGGCGATCAGCGCATCCTTTTCGGAGCGGAACGACAGCAGCATCAGCGAGGAACGGTTGAGCTGGCGCGCCACATAGGCGAAGAAAGGCAACGAGGCGATCAGCAAGCCTGCCATGATCGCCTCGACCGGCATCCATAATTTCGCACTGGCATAAGCATAGATGGCGACCGGGAGGGCGAAGGTCGCCAACAGTGCACCGCGCAGGGACGAGGCCAGGATCGCGGTTGCCGACATGGCGAGCAGCAGCACCACCGCCTTGGCGACCTGGAACTGATCCATTTGGCAAGTTTCGCAGCCGAGCCATGCGAACCAAGCCCAGCCAAGCCCGCACAGAAAATGGCCGATCAGGAAATCCCTATGCGTTTCCAGCGGGTTGAGTTCGGACGCTTGAGTGACGCGTCTGGCCATGAACGCAACGATGGTATAGCAGATGAATGTGAACAGCGCCCAGACGCCGATCTCCTTGCCGATGCCCGCGAACAAGCCTGCCGCGGCCGTTGCCAGAACGAGCAGCGGAATGACGATCACGCCGCCGGTCATCGAAAGCGCGTGGAGCTTCAACAGCTCGCGGTCGAAGTCGGGATTTCCGGCTTGCTGCGAAAGACGGTCGCGCGTCTTGCGGACCGCGCGCGCGACATCGCTGTTGCGATGGCGTTTCCTGCGGTCCACAATAAACTTGTCCGCCGTGGTCGAGCGTTGCAGGGGCATGAAGTCTTCAATTTACGCGGGCAGCAATTTCAAATCGTTAAGCTACGTTCGAATGATTAACCAACGGTTTGCCATATGAGCCGTTCGTGGTCGCGATGGCCGCGCCAGCGATACTATGCGCCGCGTCCGCGAAGCCTGTGGCGCCGACTGATGGACTATGGGCTGACACTCATCGTGCTCGGCCTGCTGATCCTCCTGGCGGCGCGCCTCGACCGGGTGGAGACGCGCAAGACGGAGGGCGCGGCCATTGTCAATGACGGCGATAGCATCACGCTCGGCGGCGAGCGCATCCGCATGCGTGGCATCGACGCGCCGGAATATTCGCAGATCTGTCGCAAGGACGGTGCCGACTATCCTTGCGGCAAGCTCGCGCGGCAGTCCCTGGTGCGGTTGATCGCCGGCAAAGCCGTCTCCTGCAGCGGCTGGCAGCGGGACCGCTACGGCAGGCTGCTCGGCGACTGCAAGGCCGGCGGCAAGGATCTCAACCGCGCACAGGTCGAGGCCGGCTGGGCGGTCGCCTTTGGCGATTTCGAGACCGAGGAAGCTGCTGCGCGCGCGGGCAAAGCCGGCATCTGGGGCGGAACTTTCGACGAGCCGAAGAACTGGCGCGAGAGCCACGGCCACGAGCTGGTTGAAAGAAAGCACGGTACCTTGGCGTCGATCGGCGACGCCTTGCGCGAAATTTTTCGCTTCTGGTGAGCTGTGCCTATAGTTCGTCGAGGCGGACGAGGAGGATAGAGATGAAGCTGTTCGACGGCGGGCGCGCGCCCAACCCACGCCGGGTTCGGATTTTTCTGGCCGAAAAGGGACTTCAGGTTCCGCTGGTGCCCGTCGACATGGGCGCGCTGGAGCACAAAGAGCAGCCGGTCAGCTCGCGCAATCCGCTGAAGCGTCTACCGGTGCTCGAGCTCGACGACGGCACTGTCATCACCGAATCCGTCGCAATCTGTCGTTACTTCGAGGAACTGCACCCCGAGCCGGCTTTGTTCGGGCGTGGCGCGCTCGGCAAGGCGATCGTCGAGATGTGGCAAAGACGTGTGGAGTTCAATCTGTTCGGCTGCGTCGCTGCGGCGTTCCGGCACATCCACCCCGCAATGAGGGAATGGGAGATCCCGCAAATCCCCGAATGGGGCGAGGCCAACAAGCCGAAGGCGATCGAATTCCTGAGATTTCTGGACACTGAGCTCGCCGGCAGGGAATTCGTCGCCGGCGATGCCTATTCGATCGCCGACATCACCGGGCTGGTCGCCATCGACTTCATGAAGCCGGCTCGCATCAAGGTACCCGAAGAGTGCACGAACGTGCTGCGCTGGCATCGGGAAATCTCCAGCCGGCCGAGTGCCGCCGCCTGACAACGAGTTCCGAATGAGCGAAGAGCTAGAAGCCTTGGCGGCGAGGGTACGCGCCTGCCGCATCTGCGTCGATAACCCGGCCGGCAGGCCGTTGCCGCACCAGCCGCGTCCGGTGCTCAGGCCATCGTCGAGTGCGCGTATCCTGATCGCCAGCCAGGCGCCGGGTACCAAGGTTCACATTACAGGGATGCCGTTCACCGACGCCTCCGGCGACCGGCTGCGAAGCTGGCTGGGCGTCGGCAGCGAGGAATTTTACGACACGGACAAATTCGCCATCGTGCCGATGGGCTTTTGCTTTCCCGGTCAGGACGCCAGGGGCGCCGACCTGCCGCCGCGCCGCGAATGTGCGCCGGCCTGGCGCACATCGCTGATGGCGCTGATGCCGCAAGTCGATATGGTGCTGACGATCGGCATCTACGCGCAAAGCTGGCATATGGGCGCGGCGCGCCGTCCCTCGCTGACGGAAACGGTCATGGATTGGCGTGCCATCTGGGCGGTGGCAACCGACCCGAAAGTCCTACCGCTGCCGCACCCGTCCTGGCGCAACACCGGCTGGCTGAAGCGCAATCCATGGTTTGAAATGGATTTGCTGCCCTTTCTGAGATCGGAAATCCGCTATCGCCTCGGCTAGGCATTCAGCAAGAAATCACTCGCTTTCGCACTATGCGGCAGAATTTCTTTCTTGTAATAGGCTCGAGCAAGAGGGATTATGGTAATCCATTCCTCGAAGCGCGCCGCGCATGAGGGGACGCGCGTTAAATTCTTGTTTTTATGCATGTCGTTGTGCCAATGCCGCTGCGCACTTGGACGACTTGCATCAGGGGAGCACCCAATGGACCGCCTTGATAGAAAAATTCTCCGCCTCCTGCAGGAGGATGCGACGCTTGCAGTCGCCGACGTCGCCAAGAAGGTCGGCCTGTCGACGACGCCGTGCTGGCGGCGCATCCAGAAGCTCGAGGAAGAGGGCGTCATCAAGCGGCGCGTCGCCATCCTCGATCATGAAAAGGTCAATGTGCGGGTCACGGTGTTCGTCTCGATCCGCACCAATTCGCACAGCCATGAATGGCTGCGGCGCTTTTCCGAGGTCATCCAGGAATTCCCGGAAGTGGTCGAATTCTATCGCATGAGCGGCGACGTCGACTATCTCTTGCGCGTCGTGGTGCCCGATATCGCCGCCTACGACGCCTTCTACAAGCGGCTGATCGCCAAGATCGAGATCCGCGACGTGTCGTCTTCCTTCGCCATGGAGCAGATCAAATACACGACCGAGATGCCGCTGGATTACATGATGCTCGACAAGGAGTCCGGCGCCAACGCCGCCTGAGATTCTTCTGTTTAGTTCTTCTTTTTGTTCAGGAAAGTCCATGGCGAGTTGACCGGCAGCGTGATCGTGTCCGGCACCGTATCGACGTTGACCACCTCGGCCTTGTGCACGGTGTAACCCGACTGGATGACGCTGACGCCGTCAAGGATGAAAAGCTGGCTCTTCTCCATGCCCGGCCGTAATGCGCCGGTCACCGAAACCGGCTGGTAGGCCTCGGACATCCTGTAAGGCTGTGCAGGCGTGACGAGGACGATCTGGTTGGGCGGCGGCGTCGGCATGTGGCTGCAGGCTCCCGTCCACGGCACCAGCAGGAATTGGTAGACGAGATCACCATCGCGGTCGACCGGCAGCGCATAGCCTGCGAGTTGCACGGTCTTGTCCTGCAAGTCGAGTGAGAGCGTCTCGCCACGATCCGGCATTTTGGCCGCGATCATCGGCAGTCCGACGCTTTCGGCGGCTGCCTGGGTCGCCGGGCGCAGATCCTTCCAGAAAATGTGCATGGTCCCAGTGGAAGCGCTTGCCGCGATCGCGGACGCCAACAAGGCAGTTGCCATGATCGTGCCTGATTTAAAACGGTTGCTCATCGCTGCTCCGCCGTTGAGCCTTGATCTGCGGACATCGAGTAAAGCTGCCGCTGCCTCACAGGTCAACGCTCAAGCCGCATCACATGCCGGCGCGAGCCGGTCATGCCGATCTCGCGAAAGCCGCGGGCGACGAACATGTCGCGAAAACCCATGAAGCTGTAGCTCGGCGAAGCCTGGTCGACGGGATAGGCTTCGATCGTCCTGGCGCCTTTGGCAAAGGCGTGATCGATGGCCGCGTCAAGCAATGCGCTTGCCAGCCCGCCGCCGCGCAGCGCTTTCGGTACATAGAAGCAGACGATCGACCAGATGCCCATCTCGCTATCGTCCTGCTGCCGTGACAGCTTGCGGTAGGTCTCGCGCGGCGCAATCGAGCACCAGCCGACGGTCCGGCCATCGATCTGGGCGACAATGCCGACCGGCGTGCCGGCGTCGATCAGCGTCATCATCGCGCGTTTCTTCTCGTCGTTCTCGACATGCTCGCGGCGGTCGAGATTGCGCCAAGCCATACACCAGCAGTATTTCGGCCCGCCGGGTTGCTCGAACAGGTTTTCGAAATCGGCGCGCGTCGATTGCGTCACCTCCGTGAAGCGCGCTTCGCTCAGGTCAAGCTTTTCTGGCGGCGAGCCGCTCGAGCGTCTTGGCATCGGAAAGTTCCTTCACGGCGTCCTTGCCGATCCAGCGTGCGGTCCTGTCTGTCGAGGCCGCCAGTTTTAGCGCCAGGGCAAGGGCAGGGCCGTGCAAATTCATCGATCGCTTGCCGATCGAACGAAGCGCCCAGTTCACGGCCTTCTTCACAAAATTGCGGCCGTCGGTCGCATGCGCTTCGATGATCGGCAGGAATTCGAGGAAGGTCGTCTCGGGTTCCTTCTTCCGGTGGACTACCGACCAGGCCATCATCGCAAAAGCCGTGCGTCGAACGAATTCCCGTTCGTCGACCGCGAATTCGGCGATCAATTCCTTCCAGCAATCCGTGTCGACAAAGAGATCGGAGACCCCGTCGACGATATCCCACGAGTCGAAAGTCGCCGCCCATCGTCTTGCATCCGCGCCGGAGAACCGCTCCGGATCGGCTGTCACGGAAGCGATGAACTGCGCCTCCATGATGCCTGTCTGCCAAAGCTCAAAGGCACGCTCATGGTTGCGCTTGATTTTCTTGGCAATCTGCCGCTGCACGCCATGCGAGATACCTAGCGCACGTTCGATCTTGATGCCGTAGCGCAGCATGCCAAGTCGATTTTTCTTCGAGGCGATCGAGCGCAGATGAGCGACAATTTCATCGGCGCTGGATTGAGGCGAAAGCTCGGCCACAGTGAAATCCTATTTCTCCAGCCGCGCCAGCAGCGAGGACGTGTCCCAGCGCTTGCCGCCCATCGCTTGCACGTCCTTGTAGAACTGGTCGACAAGTGCCGTCACCGGCAGTTTGGCGCCGTTGCGGTCGGCCTCGGCGAGGCAGATGCCAAGATCCTTGCGCATCCAGTCGACGGCGAAGCCGAAATCATATTTGCCGGCATTCATCGTCTTGTGCCGGTTCTCCATCTGCCAGGAACCGGCCGCACCCTTGGAAATCACCTCGATGACCTTTTCGATGTCGAGCCCTGCCTTCTTGCCGAAATGGATGCCCTCGGCCAAGCCCTGAACGAGGCCGGCGATGCAGATCTGGTTGATCATCTTGGTGAGCTGGCCAGCCCCGGCCGGTCCCATCAATCCGACCATGCGGGCATAAGCATCTATGACTGGCTTGGCCCTGTCGAAGGCGTCGGGCTCGCCGCCGACCATCACGGTCAGCATTCCGTTCTCGGCGCCTGCCTGGCCGCCGGAGACCGGGGCGTCGAGGAACGCAAACCCGAGCGCTTGCGACTGCTGCGCCAGTTCGCGCGCGACCTCCGCCGATGCGGTGGTATTGTCGATGAAGATGGCGCCTTTCTTCATGGAATTGAAGGCGCCTCCGGCGCCGGTCGTCACCGAGCGCAGATCGTCGTCATTGCCGACGCAGGAAAAGACGAAGTCCTTGCCCTCCGCCGCCTCCGCTGGCGTCACAGCGAAGCTGCCGCCGTGCCGGGCAACCCACTGCTCGGCCTTGGCGCTGGTACGATTGTAGACGGTGACATCGTAACCGCCCTTGTTCTTGAGATGTCCGGCCATCGGATAACCCATGACGCCAAGACCAAGAAATGCCACCGAAGCCATGTTTTCGAGTCCCCTAGAAGCCTGCTTTGCGGTCTTCTTACCGGATCAGGCAATGCGATGGGAGTCAGCGGTGCAGGTGGATGGTGATGCGCCGTTCGATCCATTCGACCGCGTGACGCAGGATCTCGACAATGATCAGATAGATGATCGCCGCCCATATAAAGGACTGGAAGTCGAAAGTGCGCGCATAGGTGAGCTTCGTGATGCCCATCAGATCATAGACGGTGATGATGGCAACGATCGCCGAGCCCTTGATCATCAGGATGATCTCGTTGCCATACGGGCGGAGCGCCACGATCAGCGCCTGCGGCAGGATAATTTTCCGTAGGATTTGCACTTTGTGCAGGCCGAGCGAGGCGGCACCTTCCCATTGACCCCTCGGTACGCTCTCGATCGCGCCACGCAAAATCTCGGCCTGGTACGCGGCCGTATTCAGCGAAAAGGCGAAGATCGCGCAGTTGAACGCCTCGCGGAAGAAACCCCACAGGCCGACCATCTCGAGTTCCGGCCGGAAGGAGCCCAATCCGTAGTAGACCAGGAAGGTCTGCGCCAACAGCGGCGTGCCGCGAAAAAAATAGACATAGGCATAGGCAAACCCCGAGAGGATCGGGTTCTTCGACATACGTGCATAGGCGATCGGCACCGACAGGATCGCGCCAAGCACAATCGAGATGGCAACCAGCAACAGGGTGATGCCGAGGCCGGATATGTAGCCGGGTGCATATTTCTGGAAGAACTCCGGGTTCCACGCAGCGACCAGGTAGACGACCATGCCGATGCCGAGAGCGATCCACAGGCCGACCAGGACATGGCCGAGGACGCGTTGGCGCGACCAGCCGCGTGCGGGCGGCGGCGGCCGGTCGACCTTCAGCGTGTCGGTGGCCAGGCTCATCTCTTGACCTCGCTGCTGCCGACCGCTCGTTCGATCGCATTGATGCCGAAGGAGGAGACGATCGCCAGCAGGAGATAGATCAGGCCGGCAAAACCGTAAAACAGGAAGGCATGCTTGGTGACGCGAGCGGCAACCCCGCTCTGCCGGAGGATCTCGTTGAGCCCGACGGCCGAGACGAGCGCGGTGTCCTTGAGCAGGATAAGCCAGAGATTGGCAAGTCCGGGCAACGCGATGCGGATCAACTGCGGCAACACGATCAGCCGCATCGTCTGGCCGCTGGACAGGCCAACCGAATAGCCTCCCTCATATTGCCCTTTTGGAATGGCGCGGAATGCGGATAAAAACACCTCGCTGGAATAAGAGGAGAAAATGAAGCACAGCGCGATCATGCCGGCGACGAAGCTGTTGACGTCGGCGGAGGTGCCAGGGCTCACCAGCCGGACAATGTATTGCAGGATCAATGGGATGCCGAAGAAGATGAGAAATAGGGTGAGCAGCTCGGGTATTCCGCGAAAAATCGTGGTGTAGATGTTCCCGGCCAGTCTCAGCGACGGCTCTTCCGATTGTTTGGCCAGCGCCACGAAAAAGCCGAGCGTCAGCCCGAAAGGCAGAGTGGCCAGCGCAAGACATACCGTGACAAATACACCCGCGGCGATGTCGTCGAGCCAGCCTTCGGGTCCCCAACTGAGAAGCGTCAGTGCGCTCTGCATCCGCCTGCCTGTTCTCCTTGAGGCTCTTCGAGACCCGTACCGCATCACCCCTCGTGCGCGGCGTCCTTATAAGAACGGCGGGAATCTCCCGCCGTTCACGTCATCCTATGTCGGTCGATCAGGACTCGCCGCCATAAACGTCATATTTGAAGTATTTGTCGTTGATTTCCTTGTACTTTCCGTTTGCGCGGATGGCGTCGATCGCCGCATTGAACTGGTTGACCAGATCGGTCTCGCCCTTGCGCACGGCAATGCCGGCGCCCGGACCGTGGATTTCGATAACCGGCTTGATTGTGCCGACCAGCTTGCAGCAGGCGCCGTCCGGCGAATCCAGCCATTGCTGCAGCACGACGACGTCGTCGTTGGCGGCATCGAGCCGGCCATTGGCCAGATCGAGCTGGTATTCCTGTGCGGTCGGGTACGGCTTGACGGTGCTGTCGGTATAAGTCTTGGTCGAATAGTTGAAATGCGTGGTGGACGCCTGCACGCCGATCGTTTTGCCGGCCAAATCTTCCTTGGTGACACCCTTGATGTCGGTGTCCTTGGGCGCGGCGATCGCCGGCGGCGTATTGTAATATTTGTGGGTGAAGTCGACCTTCTCGGCGCGTTCCGGCGTGATCGACATCGACGCGACGATGGCGTCGAACTTGCCTGCCTGAAGGGCTGGAATGATGCCGTCCCAGTCCTGCGCGACGAAGGTGCACTTCACCTTCATCTCGTCGCAAAGCGCCTTGGCGATGTCGATATCGAAGCCCACGAGTTGGCCGTCGGCGGTGAGGTTGTTGAATGGCGGATACGCTCCCTCGGTGCCGATCCTCAAGGTTTTTTCCTGCGCCTGGGCAACGCCAAGCGTCAGCAGCGCAGCCGAAGCGGCGAGCGCGATACGCAGTGCAATACGCATAATGGTCCTCTCTGTTGGTCCCGGCCGTCGTTCCCGAACGGCTCTGTGGGCGGTGCTTTTGACCGCCCGCTGGCGCGATACTCCCATTCTTTCCCAAGAAAAAGCAACTGCAAAACCGTCGCTTGAGGGAAGGTCATGTTCAGAAAACGGTGACGCTGGGTCAAACGCCTGAATGGAGAGAAAGTGGCCGGAAGCCCCCTGTGGCCGCGATCTCAGCGCGTCAGGCCGGTGGCGCGCTCGATGAAGTCAGCTATCGAATTCGTGTCGTCGAGATCGAAGGCCGGCAGGTCTTCGCCGACAATGTGGAAGTCGGACGCGATGGCGACAATGTGTGGATCGCCTGCCGAGAGCGGTGTCCGGTCCTTGGCCTCGAGCCGTCGCGTCTCGATTTTCTTGTGCGCTTCGCGCTTGTAACCCTCGACCAGCACGATGTCGCACGGTGCCAGCCGTGACAGGATCGCGTCCAGCGTCGGCTCGTCCTCGCCGCGCAATTCGTGCATCAGCGCCCAGCGCCTGCCCGACACGACCGCGACCTCCATAGCTCCCGCCTGCCGGTGGCGAAAGCTGTCCGCCCCTGGTTTGTCGATGTCGAAATCATGATGGGCGTGTTTTATCGTCGACACTTTCCAGCCGCGCCGGACGAACTCGGCCACCAGCTTTTCGGTCAATGTCGTCTTGCCGGAGTTCTTCCAGCCGGTGATGCCGAAGATACGTCTTTTCATGGTTCGATGCTCCGCAACAGATGCGCGGCCTGGGCAAGGTCGTCGGGAGTGTTGATGTTGAAGAACGGATCGACCTCGGCCCCGCCCGATTTCAGGATGGGAAATTCCACCTCGACAAAACCGTGCCGGTCGATGAACGCCGCAACGCGCCGGTTGTCTTCCTCGACGAGAAATTGTCGCAAGGCCTGATCTAACCCTAGCGGCCAGAGTGCAAAGGTCGGATGCCGTTTGCCGCCGGAACAAGCAACGGCGATCGAGCCAGAGCGCGCATAGGCTGCCGCGAGCAGCCGCTCGACCATGTCCCTCGGCAGGAAAGGCGTATCGCCGGCAGCCGTGACCAGCGCCTGGCAGGTCGTGTCGGAAGCCCATTCGAGGCCGGTCAGGATCCCGGCAAGCGGCCCGGCATAACCTTTGACGGTATCGGCAAGCACCGGAAGCCCCGTCGCGGCAAACCGTGTCGGATCGCCATTGGCGTTTAGCGCAAGCGGTCCGACCTGCGGGCCAAGGCGCGAAACGACACGGTCGAGCAGGGTGCCGTCGCCCAGCGCAAGCAGCGTCTTGTCGCCGCCGCCCATCCGGCTCGACCGGCCGCCGGCCAGAATGATCCCTGCGATATGTCGGCCCATCGTTTGCTGCCTAGACCCAAAATCCAGTTTTCAAATCAGACAGTCGTCGACAGTCACTCTATATGCCGTCCGGCGCCATGTCCGGTCCAGTGCTTTCGGCGGCTGTCTTTCGCCGGCCGACGATCCGTTCGCGGTAGAGTGCATAGAGGCCCGACGCGATGATGATCGTGGCACCGACGATCATCGGCAGATCCGGGACGTCGCCGAAGATCGTGAAGCCAAGCAGGATCGACCAGAGCAGGGCGGTGTAGCGGAACGGCGCGATGAAGGAGATATCGCCCACCCGCATCGCCGTGATGATGAAGTGGTAGCCGATGAGCACGAGCACCGCCGCCAGCGCCAGGAACGCCGTGCTTTGTCCCGTCATCGGTGTCCAGCCGCCCATCGGTGAAAGCAATGCCGCGCCCAGAAACGTCATGGCAAGGGCGGTGGCGCTCGACACCAGCAATGTCGGAATTGCCTGCGGTATCCGCTTGGTGGCGAGATCGCGCACCGCACAGCATGCCACGCTGGCCAGCGCCAGCAGAGAAAAGACGCTGAACCCTTCGAAGCCCGGCCGCACGATGATCAGCACGCCGGCAAAACCGACGGCAATAGCCAGCCAGCGCCGCCAGCCGACGCCCTCGTTGAACACAAGTGCTGCGCCCATCGTCACCGCCAGCGGCAGCGCCTGCAGCACGGCGGAGACATTGGCGATCGGAAGATGCGCCAGAGCAACCAGGAAGGACACCGTGGCGCCGGCCTCGCTGGCAACGCGCAGCGCAACGGTCGGCTGCAGCATCGAACCTGGCCGGGCAAGCGCGCCGCGTTGCCACGCAAGCAGGCCAACGAAAAACGAAGCGAAGGCGCCGCGGATCAGCATGACCTGCGCCATGTTCATCGATTCCGACGAGAATTTGGTGATAGCGTCGTTGAGGGTGAAACCAGCCATGGCCACCATCATGAACAACGCGCCGCGCAGGTTTGGCGAAAGAGGCAAGGCGATTACCGGTGAGTCCTGCAGCAAGCGTCTAGCAGGCACCCGCAAAACAGCAACGTCAAAGGGCTGGGCCACAGCCATTCTATGGCCCGTAACATCTGTCGCGCAAGAGCGGCAGGGCTTATTTGGGCGTCAGTACCTCGGTGCCGTTGCCTTCCTTGCCGGCGATCGTCCACAGGCCACGCAGCGAGCCGTCGTCCTGCACCTTGTAGACGACAAGACCGACCGCCTTGCCCATGACATAACCGGCGGAGAAGGCATCATCGTTGCGCATGCAGATACCGTCCGAGGACGAGCCGCCTGTCTCCCAATGGATCGTGCAGGTCGTCTCGCTGGTCAGCGTGATCGTCGCGTCGCCACCATAGGACGACCCATCGAAATTGGTGCCGGCCACGGCATAGGTGCCGCCGATCGACTGAGCCGCCGCGGGCAGGGCCGCGAGGCTGAGCAATGCAAGAGAAAGAATGAGTTTGCGCATATCGTATTCCCCCACTGGGCGAAGAACCGCTCCAGAGCAGAGGCTAGGCCCGAATGGGCTTGCGGTAAATCCGGTGACCGTTTGCGGACGAGACCTTTTCTGGGTGTGACCCAAAAAAGGTGCCGTTCTAAAGGATGGGTCCGGAGGGCAAATTTATCACACTGCGGCTCGAGGAAAATTTTCGACGAGATCAAATTTGCTCGGCAAGATTCACCAAATTGGTCATTGTAAACTTCTGATCGTGTTGGGGAGATGGTCCATGATGAATGCACGAGGCAATGCGGACTGGCTTGGCACAGGCAGCAGGCGGCATGTTTCGTCGGCTTTCCGGTTCTCTTCTGCCCTGGCGGCTATCCTCATGGCGATAGCGCCTGCGTTCGCCGAGAACGGCGCTTCGGCGTCGGCAGTCGAACGGATGTCCACGCCGGGTCACGAAGCGGATGAGCTCGCTCGCCGCGTCGGGAAATGGTCCGTCGTCAACACGATCTGGCCAACGCCCGGTGCGCAGCCGATCGTCATGACCGGGCTGGTGGCCGAGCGCACGATGATCGGTCCCTTCATGCAGGAGGTGATGCGCCCGGCGCCCGGGTCGAAAGTGCCGGACTTCCAGCGGATAGCCTATTTGAGCTATGACCGAGTGGAGGGCCGCTGGAAGTATGTCTCCATGGACACCCGTTTCCCGGCAGGGATCATGCCCGCCTGGAGTTTTGGTGGTGAGGAGGACGGCAAGATTTCACTCCTGTTCCAGCCGCTTGGTTTCGTCGGCTTCGGCCCCGAGGTCGAAGGGCGGTTCACGGCCTCCGATTTCGTCATTTCCAGGGACGGCGACAATCACGAAGTGGCCGAGCAACATTTTCTCCAGGCCAATGGCAGCGGCAAAAAATGGCTTGCCGTACGATATGACTACACGCGCCAACAACCGTGACTCGCTAGCAAAAACAATAGGCTGCCAATAAGTTCTGACGTCGCCGGATGCTCACGGTCCCCTGAGGCTGCCGGCGATCGCATCGACGAGCGGGTCGTATTTCGATTTCAGGGCTGGCGGGTAGTCGATCCAGACCGTATGGATGACACCGTCTTTTCCGAACAGGCGGCGTTCGTAGAAGATGTTCTCGCCTTTGATGCCCGACAGCACCGCCCAGTCCTTGCCGGTCTTGCTGTAGGTGATCCTGTAGCCAGGTTCCTTGCTGGCCCTCTCGGCGGAGACGAAGGCTGTCGGGGTGTCATCATAGATGTTGAGGATACCCGAACAGATCAGGCTGGCGCCATCGGCAGTGAGCCATTGTTGTCCATCGCCATTGTCCGGCTCAGGCTGGCGAAGAGTGAAGATTTCATCCGGAAAGGTGCAGATGGTACCGAAGCGCTCGTTCGTATAGGTAAATGGCGCGGCAACTGCCGTGGTCCCCGCCATCACTCCGAAAAACGTCAGGACTGCAAAAAACCGCTGCACGCCTTGCCTCGCGCCGATACCAAGGCGATTATTCTTGCACGAAATCGGCGAAAAATCAGCCGCCGGTGACGCTCATATGCCGCGACACCGACGGACGGTTGGTGCGGCGATCGATGATGAAGTCGTGGCCTTTGGGCTTGCGGCCGATTGCTTCGTCGATGGCATCGGCGACCAGCTCGTTGCCTTCCGACGCACGCAGCGGCGCGCGCAGGTCGGCCGCATCTTCCTGGCCGAGGCACATGTAAAGGGTGCCGGTGCAGGTCAGCCGGACCCGGTTGCAGCTTTCGCAGAAATTATGCGTCATCGGTGTGATGAAGCCCAGCCGCCCGCCGGTCTCGGCGACTTGGACATAGCGGGCCGGGCCACCGGTCTTGTAGGGAATGTCGCTTAGCGTGAACTGGCGTTCGAGAGCCGCGCGCAGCAGCGACAGCGGCAAATACTGGTCGGTGCGGTCGGCGTCGATCTCGCCCATCGGCATGGTTTCGATGACCGTCAGATCCATGCCGCGGCCATGCGCCCAGCGTAGCATTTCCGGCAATTCGGCGTCATTGAAGTCCTTCAACGCCACGGCGTTGAGCTTTACCTTTAGCCCGGCCGCCTGCGCGGCGTCGATGCCGTCCATGACCTTGTCCAGATTGCCCCAGCGGGTGATCTGGCGGAATTTGTCGGCATCGAGCGTATCGAGCGAGATGTTAATGCGCTTGACGCCGCAGTCGGCGAGCTCGGCGGCAAAGCGGGAAAGCTGCGATCCGTTGGTGGTCAGCGTCAGCTCTTCCAGTGCACCACTCTCGAGATGCCGCGAAAGCTGGCGTACCAGGTGCATGATGTTCTTGCGCACAAGCGGCTCACCGCCGGTGAGGCGGAGCTTGCGCACACCCTTTTCGATGAAGACCGTGCAGAGCCGGTCGAGCTCTTCCAGCGACAGCAGGTCCTTCTTGGGCAGGAACGTCATGTCCTCGGCCATGCAATAGGTGCAGCGGAAATCGCAGCGGTCGGTGACCGACACGCGCAGGTAGGTAATCGTGCGACCGAAAGGATCGATCATATCCATGCGTATGCGCTTTCCGTGGCCGTGAACGGCTTCGTTATATATGGCTATGTGATACGAGCCAACTTGCCATTCAAGATAGAAGCTCGCGATCATCGGTAACATTCCGACGCCGACAGATCATGTCGGAACTTTCCATGCGGCCTTTTCCCTCGACGCGAAGCGGCGTAGGGAAGGGCGGTTCTCCGCAGGATCCACCACCATGACAGCGCCCAAGGAACTCAGGGTCTCGAAGGACCGCAAGCTGCTTTCCGTCACCTTTCCTGGCCATCAGCCGTTCGAATTGCCGGCCGAGCTGCTGCGCGTCGCCTCGCCATCGGCCGAGGTGCAGGGCCATTCGCCCGAACAGCGCGTCACCGTTCCCGGCAAGCGCAACGTGGCGATCCTGAAGATCGAGCCAGTCGGCAATTATGCCGTGCGCATCACCTTCGACGATTTCCACGACACCGGTATCTTCACCTGGAACTACCTGCATACGCTGGGTCATGAGAAGGATGCACGCTGGGCCGCCTATCTCGCCGAACTGGAAGAGAAGGGGCTGAGCCGCGACCGTTGAATGGATCCCGCAGGACTCTCCGGTCAACGCAGGATCGCCAGTATTTCGCTGGTGTCGTAATAAAACGGCGTGCCTTCGATCAGCCGGTCATCCTTGAAGCGCAAGACTTCGGCAAACGGCTGTTTGATGGTTGCACCATTGGCCCGCGACGTCAGCGAAAGCGAGCAGCTCATGAACACCGTGTCATCGTTTTGGGCGACCTGAAGGTCCTCCACCGCCACGTCGCTCCAGATTTCCCGCATTTTGCGGAAAAGGGCGCCAACGCCGTCGAGGCCGTTCCAGTCACCGGCATAGGGCAGGGAGCGCGGCTCATGCACGACAATCTCGGCATGAAATGCGCCGGCAAGCACATCGAGGCTCTCCGACCCTGATTGCAGGAAACGCATTTCAACATTGAACATGTTTTCAATAAGTTCCATGGCGGTGCGTCGCCGGTCGAGCGGTTTATCCATTTTTGACCTCCGTATCCGTTGGCACGATCATGCAGGTAAAGCGGTTTGCCCTTGTTTGCGTTGCCTCGACACCCGTTTCCTGATGACCGGCAAACGGGCACTTGTCGTGAAAACGTCATCCATCTGGAGTAGCGCCGGCAAAGCTTTGGAGACGAAAACATGTCCATGATCACCAGCATCGAACAGCTTGAAGCGCTCTATGGCCTGCCCGGCGAGGCGTCGGTGGTCAAGGAACTCGACCAGCTGATTCGCGAATACGCAGCTATCATCGAGGCTTCGCCGTTTGCCGCGCTCGCAACCTGCGGGCCAGAAGGGCTGGACTGCTCGCCGCGCGGCGATCTCGCCGGCTTCGTCCGCATCCACGATCCGAAAACGCTGATGATGCCGGACCGGCGCGGCAACAACCGTGCCGATTCGCTAAGGAACATCCTTCGCGATCCGCGCGTCGCGCTTCTGTTCCTCGTGCCGGGTTCCGGCACGACACTGCGCGTCAATGGCCGCGCCCACATCACCACCGATACCGCGCTCTGCGCCTCGTTTGCGGTCGAGGGCAAGCCGGCGCGCTCGGTAACGATCATCGAGATCGATGCGGTTTATTTCCAGTGCGCCCGCGCCATCCACCGATCGGAACTGTGGAATCCGGCAAGGCATGTCGACCCGAGAACGATGCCGACTCCCGGCCAAATCCTGGAAATCACCAGCCGCAAGAACATTGACGGCGAGGTCTACGACAAGGAATGGCCCGAGCGCGCGAAAAAATCGATGTGGTGAAGCATTTGGTGGTGGAGCACTGGGCTGTCAGGCGGTCTTCAAAACCTCGGCAACCCTACGCATCTGTTCGCCGATCATGTCGCATTGTTCCGGTGTCGACTGGCTCATCGCCTTCTCGATAAGCGCCATATGGACCTTCAGTGCCTGCATCAGCAGTGCCTCGCCGGCCTCGGTCAACGTCAGCCGCAGCACGCGCTTGTCCTTCTCATCGCCCTCGCGGCGCAGCAGGCCGCGCGTCTCCAGCTGCGGCAAAAGCATGGTGATGTTGGAGCGGCCGACCAGCAGCCGGCGAGCGAGGTCGTGCTGCGACATGCCGGGATGACGGTAGAGGTTCATCAGCACGTCGAGCTGCGCCGGCTTCAGGTCGAGCGGCGCAAGCTTCACCGCCAGGGTGCGTTCCAGCACATGGCAGGCGCGCGCCACCGCGACCCAGTTGCGAAAACGCGGGTTGTCCCAAGGCAGGTCTTGCTTAATGTTCATGTTTGAACTATTATGTTCATGCTTGAACTAATGAATGGATCGCCACTATGGCATCATTTGGACTGAAGGTCATCCGCGGCACGTTCGGCGTGGCTGAGCATGTGGCACCGCGACTCACCGGGCGTGCTGCATTCGAGCTGTTCTGCCGCACGCCGCACGAGAAAAGCTTGAGCGAAGGCGAGCGCCGCGCAATCGACCGCGCCGCCGATTTCATGACCCAGGCACGCCATCATCGGCTAAAGACCAGAACCGGCTGCGTCATGGTGCATGAATTCCGGCCCGAGCCGGGCAGGGCGGCTGCCGGCACCGTGCTCGTCATCCATGGTTGGCGTTCGCGCACCGAATACATGCGCACGCTGATCGAAGCCTATCGCGATGCCGGCTACAAGGTGGTCTCGCTCGACCTGCCGGGCCACGGCCAGTCGCAGGGCCGCCGGCTTACCCTGGTCAGCGGGGTCGATGCGGCACGGGTTGCCGGCGAATGGTTCGGGCCGTTTGCCGCCATTGTCGGCCATTCCTTCGGTGGTGCCGTTGCCGCCAACGCCGTCGCCGGTTCGATCAGGAACATCCCGCGATTGGCGGCCGGGCGGCTGGTGCTTATCGCCGCGCCGAGCTCGCTGCCGGCGATCTTCGCTGATTTCAGCCGCATGCTGAATGTCGGCTCGCGCTCGCAGGCCGCCATGGCCGACCGGGTCGAGCGCATCGCCGGCCGGCCGTTGCACGAGTTCACCGGTGACCGCCAGCTCGCAAGCACGCCGCTGCCGACGCTGGTGATCCACGCGCCGGACGACCGCGAAGTGTCCGCCGAGCATGCAAGGCTCTACACGCGCGCCGGCGACCATGTGCGGCTTTACTGGGCCGACGGGCTCGGCCACCGCCGCATTCTCGCCGACAGGGGAGTGGCGGAGCGTGCCGTTGGCTTCGTTGCCGGCAGGCTCGAGCCGTCTCTGCCGTGACCTGAATATCGTTCTTGTCAGCCGGGTTCGACGTCACGCTGCCCCGGTGCTGGCCATCGCTATCCAAGCCGCCATTGCCCCGGCCACCGTCGCCAGAAGAGCCGAGCGCGACGCGCCGTCGCGCGCCTGGATCGACATGCCGTGCTGCACGGTCGCGTAGAAGGTCGCGGCCGTACCGCAGTCGAAATCGGCCGGCAACTCTCCCTCGGCGACGCCACGCTCGAGGCGTCTCAGCAAGGCTTCGCGGTTTTCGGCGCGGCGACGGCGCAGATCATCGCAGATGGCGCCGCAGCTTGAATCCTGGTGCAATGCGCCGAGCGTGATAAGGCAGCCTTGCGGACGACCGCTCTGTGAATAGGCCCTGGCAGTCTGCCGCAGGAACCGTTCGACGGCCTCGCGCGCGGTCGGCGCCTTTTCCAGCGCGGACCAGATCTTGGTTCCCTCGACCCGCGTGTAAAGCTCGGTTGCCTCGAGAAACAGCGCTTCCTTGCTGGCGAAGGCGGCATAGAGGCTGGGTGAGTTGATGCCCATTGCAGCGGTCAGGTCACTTATCGACGCGCCCTCATAACCCTTGGCCCAAAACACTTCCATTGCGCGCCGCAAGGCGGCGGCTCGATCGAAGGTGCGGGGGCGGCCTCGTTCCGGCATGGCATCCTTTCTGTATTGATCGATACATAATTCGGTTGACGTGGTTCAGCAAGGCTGGCAGATATTTATGTATCAATCACTACAAAATGGAGAAGCAGATGTCATCCAGAAGCTTGAACGGCAAGGCCGCCCTCGTCACCGGCGGCAGCCGCGGCATTGGTGCGGCGATCGCAAGAAGGCTCGCGGCCGACGGCGCAGGCGTGGCGATCACCTATGTGAATGGCGAGGAAGGGGCGTGTGCGGTGGTCAGGGAAATCGAGGCGGCCGGCGGCCGGGCCTTTGCCATCAAGGCCGACAATCGCGATGCTGGGGCGATCGAGGCGGCAGTCGATGAGGCAGCAACAGCCTTCGGACGGCTCGACATCCTGGTCAACAGCGCCGGCATCTGGCGCGCTGCGCCGATCGATGCCCTGTCGCTTGCCGATTTCGACGAGACGATGGAGGTCAACCTCAGAGCCCCGTTCGTCGCCGCCAAGGCGGCAGCAGCGCATATGGGCGAGGGTGGCCGGATCATCTCGATCGGCAGCAATCTGGCCGAGCGTGCCACGGACGCCGGCCTGAGCGCCTACTCGGCCAGCAAGGCTGCCTTGGTTGGCCTGACCAAGGCCTTTGCACGCGATCTTGGTCCGCGCGGCATCACCGCCAATGTCGTCCATCCGGGGTCGACCGATACCGACATGAATCCGGCAGCCGGCCCGCACGCCGAGCATCAGCGTCAGAAGATGGCGATGCCTCGCTTCGGCACGGCCGACGAGATCGCCGGCATGGTCGCCTGGCTTGCCGGCCCCGAAGGGCGCTTCGTGACAGGCGCTGCATTGACCATCGACGGCGGCGCCAACGCTTGAGGTTTGGCTCACGGGCACTACCATTGGTCGGGAGCGACGGCGGATTCGCTCCCCCCGTCACGACGTTGTGAAACCGTTCTGCAACAGACGTTCCGAAATTTATGAAAGCTTAACGAAATCAGTATGAATAAGTGTAGTCACGCCTTACATCCGCCATGGGGTGGGCGAGACCGTGAAAGCGGTGCGGAACGGGATCCGGTTCAACCGGAGCGGGTGATCCATGAAACTCCTTGGAAACAAAGCAACCGTGCTGCCGTTTGCGGTGGCCGCGGCAATGCTGGCCTTCGGGGCGCCGAAGGCTGAAGCGCAAGGGTTCTTCGACATGCTTTTCGGCGGCGGCGTCAAACACGCACCGCCGAAAGGTAACTTTCCGCCGCCACCGTCAAAATACAAGCCGAAGCCCAAGGCGCCGGCCGCTTCCGGTGGTGGTGCGCAAATCAGCGGCCCGTCCTATTATACCTACAAGAGCGATCCGCTGGTGCGCGTCGATTTTTCGGCACTGTCGGCAGCGCCTGAACCAGCAACGCCTCAGGACGCTGCTTTCGAGCCGGCGGCCACTGGGGCTGCATTCCGCGAAGCCATTGCCGGCCTCGACGGCTATGACCTTTACGCCGAGAAGGACATCGCCAAGGCGCTGATCGCCTATTACTCGGCCAATCCGGATTTCATCTGGGTGGCGGGAACCAGTCCCAGCAGCCGTGCCCAGGATGCCGTGCGGGTGCTGGGCGAGGCCGCGAGCTACGGCCTGACTCCCGCCGACTACACCGTTGAAGTTCCGGCAACAGGCACATCGGCCGGCAATGCCGATGAACGCCTGAAAGAGCTGGTCCGCTTCGAGATGGCGCTGTCGGCGCGTGTCCTGCGCTACGCCCGTGACGCACAAAGCGGCCGCGTCGATCCCAACCGCATGACCGGCTACTACGATTTTCCGCCGAAGCCGCTCGACATGGAAGGGGTGCTGAAGACGCTGGCCCATACCCAGCAAGTGCGCGCTTATCTCGAGTCGCGGCATCCACAGAATTCCGAGTATCAGGCGCTGCGCGTCGAACTGGAAGCGCTCCAGGCCAGCGCCGAAGACGAAATCACCATCGATCCCAATCTGCTGTTGAAGCCGGGGCAGACCAGCCCCGAGCTGCCGAAGCTTTTGACAAAGATCGCGCGCAATCTCGATGACGAGATGGGCGGCGCCTATGGCGAGGTCCTGGCGAGGCTCGCTACCAGCGAGGTCTACGATCCGGAGCTGGTGCCGGTGATCCAGGCGGTGCAGAAACGGGCCGGCATGAAAGGCGACGGCGTCATCGGCCCGCGTACCGTTGCATCGTTGGCCGGAACGTCCAAGGCCGACAAAGTTCAGAAGGTTCGGGTTGCGCTCGAAGAGTTGCGCTGGTTGCCTTCCGACCTTGGCAGCCCGCGCGTCTTCATCAACCAGCCGGCTTTCACCGCGAGCTATATCGATGATGGCGAGGAGAAGCTGAAGACCCGCGCCGTGGTTGGCAGGCCCACCAACCAGACTGCTTTCTTCTATGACCAGATAGAGCAGGTCGACTTCCATCCCTATTGGGGCGTGCCGCAGTCGATCCTGGTCAACGAGATGCTGCCGCGGCTGCGCCGGGATCCTGGCTATCTCGACCGCGCCGGCTACGAGGTGGTCGATGCCCGCGGCAAGCGCATTCCCTCGTCCTCGGTCAATTGGGGCGCCTACGGCGCAAAGATACCCTACGGCGTGCGCCAGCTGCCAAGCGAGGCCAATGCGCTGGGCGAGCTGAAGATACTGTTCCCCAACAAGCATGCAATCTACATGCATGATACGCCGCAGAAGTCGTTTTTCCAGCGCGACATGCGTGCGCTCAGCCATGGCTGCGTTCGCTTGCAGGATCCGCGCGGCATGGCCGCTGCCGTGCTCGGCACCTCGGTCGACTACATCGAGGACAAACTGAAACACGGACATTCGACCGAGGACGTGACACGCAAGATCCCGGTCTATGTCGCCTATTTCACCGCGTGGCCGGACCTGTCCGGCACCGTCGAATATTTCAACGACGTCTACGGCCGCGATACAAGGCTGCAGCAGGCGCTCGACAGCACGGAAGCGGTGCGTTCGCCGGCAAGCTGACGAATGCGGTTCTAGCGCTGAAACAGTGGACGCCGGAAACCGGCATCGCGTCCGGCGATGAGCCAATAGACCAGGCCCGCGACAACGCCTGCGGCGGCAATGATGCCGATATCGGCCCAGCGCTCCGGGTTCGTGTCATCCGGTACACTGGGCCAGATCAAGGCGAAGCCGCCAACAGCGGCCGCCGCGCCGAAGACCATGTGCAGCCAAAAACTGCGCAGCGAGAAAAACTCGGCAATCAGTGCGAAGATCAGCGTCTGCAGGCCCGTCAGCACGATCGTCAGAAAATAGATGAACATGCCGAGCGGCGGCAACAGCAGCACCGCAATGGGGGTGACACCCATGACGTCGAAATAATTCGGCGCATTTGGCAGCGAACTCAGCCCGCCATAGATCGCCGCCACCGCGATCAGCCCAACCAGTACCGCTATGAAATAACCCGCGAGCATCATCAGAAAGCGTTTCAATACGTGCTTTACCGCCGCCATGCCCACCCCCGCGCGCAATGATAGCACCCAGTCAGCCATCAAAGTCATGTCTACGCAAGCGTGTGCCGAAGGCCGGGGGCCTTCGAGGCGCGCCATTTTTTAGAATCTGGACCGTTGGCGGCCAGCTTCATTTCGGCGCGGCTGTCACCGGATCATAGGTGATTTCAACTTTGGCCTTGTCGCTCGTGTAATAAATGACGGTGTAGCCATCGCTGTCCCAATCGATTTCCTTGATATAGCGGAAGTCGTCGCGCTGCTCGACCTTGGCGATGATTTCCGACAGCTTCTTGGCATTCTGCGGCGGCACCGGATTTTCGTCCGCGGCAAAGGCCGATCCGCCGACAAGCAGCACGGCGGCCGCCAAAACAAGTCTGGACATGGCTTTCCCTCACATTTCGATGAGCAGAAACTCGTTTCCATGCAGGTTTGTTCCGGGATCGCGGAGCGTTGCGCTACAAGGAGGCGCCGGCCGTACCTGATTTATGGCCGCCGAAAGAAAGGCAGGTCGCTTAAAATCATGATGCGTCGCCTCAACATCGCGGCCATAATAGTGCCGGCGGTCATTCGGGGGGTCTACATGCAAATGCATCGTGCCATCATATTTGTACTTTTCATATTTTCCATTCCGGCCATTTCGATGCCTGTCCAGAAAGCCGAGGCGCTGGAACCTGAACGCTATACAGTCTATTGCGCCGACGATCGTATCGAGGTTTCGTTCTGGGATATCGAGCAGATGAAGGTGCGGGCCGGCTCCGACGTTTGTCAGTTCCAGAGCTATACGAGCTACAGCAGCGCTTTGAATTTCGCCCAAAAGAATTTTGGCGGCGAGGGGGCGACCTGCAGCTGCTAGCCGCTCCGGCTTGGAATTGACTCAGGAAAGCAGATGGTGGGCGATGCAGGGATTGAACCTGCGACCCCACCCGTGTGAAGGGTGTGCTCTCCCGCTGAGCTAATCGCCCGCTCGTTGCCCGAAGGCCAAGCGCGCCGCGATATAAGGGAGGCCGGCCTGCTAAGTCAACCACTTGTCGGTCGGCATTTGGCGGTCCGCCCGATGGGCAGCTTTCAGCCTTCTGCCGCGGCCATCAGCCCTTGTACCAGATCGAGCGTCAGCGAATCGAAATGCGAGATCACCGCCGACGGTTCGAACTCTCGCACATGACGGTCGGTGTAGCCGAAATCGACTGCCACCACCGGAATCCCGGCGGCCTTTGCCGTGTCGATGTCGGTCTGCGAATCACCGACCATCAGTGCACGGTGCGGGTCGCCGCCGGCGCGCGCGATGGTCAGCGTGAGATGGCGCGGGTCTGGCTTGCGGAACGGAAAACTGTCCTGGCCGCAGATCGCCGCGAAATGCCTGGTCATGCCGAGCGCCTCGATCAGCGCCACCGAATTGGCCTCGTATTTATTGGTGCAGATGGCCAGCAGGTAGCCGGCCGCCTCGAACCGCGCGATCGCCCCGGGGACGCCGGGATAGGGGCGCGATTTGCCGGGGATGTTAACGGTGTAATGGTCCAGAAACAGCTTGAGCAGGCGATCGTGCTCCTCCACTGCCAGCGACCTGTGCTGCGCTGCGTGGGCGCGCTCGATCATCACCCGGCCGCCATGGCCAACGAAGCGCCTGAAGCCGGCTTCGTCGACGGCCGCGAGCTGGCTGGCGGCAAGGCTGTGGTTGAGACTGTCGAGCAGGTCCGGCGCCGTGTCGATCAGCGTCCCGTCGAGGTCGAACACGATGATCGGTCGGGTCATGGCCTGTCCTGTGACGATTTGATTGCCGGCAGGCGATAAACGCTGCGGCCCGTTCAGGCAAGCCGGCTTATCCACCGTGGGCAAGGTCCTTTGACCAGCCCGGCAAAAATGCTACGAGCGCCGAAACAAATCTCGGGACCCGGCATGGATGCGAGGCAATTGAAGGTTGAGGCCGCGCGGGCAGCGCTTGCCCATGTCACGGATGGCATGCGGCTCGGCATCGGCACCGGCACGACGGCGGACGAGTTCGTGCGGCTGCTCGCCGACAAGGTCGCCACCGGCCTGACTGTCATCGGCGTGCCGACCTCGGAGCGCACCGCCGTCCTTTGCACCGAGCTTGGTGTGCCGCTGTCCACCCTCGAGCAAACCCCCGAGCTCGACCTCACCATCGACGGCGCCGACGAGATCGATCCGGCGCTGACGTTGATCAAGGGCGGCGGCGGCGCGCTGCTGCGCGAAAAGATCGTCGCGGCGGCCTCCGCCCGCATGATCGTCATCGCCGACAGCTCCAAGATGGTCGAGATGATCGGCCGTTTTCCGCTGCCCATCGAAGTCAACCGGTTTGGTCTGCGCGCCACCGAAATTGCGGTCGGCGCGGCGGCCGCAAACCTTGGCCTTTCCGGCCCTGTTACATTGAGGATGACGGGGAGCCAGCCATTTGTTACAGACGGCGGCCATTTTATCCTCGATGCATCTTTTGGCCGCATTCCGGATACAAGAGCGCTTTCGAATGCTCTCCACGCCATTCCGGGCGTGGTCGAGCATGGTCTTTTCATCGGGCTGGCATCAACGGCCATCATAGCCGGCGGCGACGGCATCCAAACCGTCCATGCCGCCCGAAAATCAGGGAGTTTTACCGATCATGATGTTGCATAACCGGGTTGGCCGCTTTTTTGCCATTCTGGCGGCCTCGGCCGTTTTCGCGTTTTCGTCGCCTGCGTTTTCGCAGGACGTCACCGATGCGCATTTGAAGGCGGCGCGCGCCGCCGTCGCGGCGATCCATGCGACGGATACGTTCGACAGCATCCTGCCGCAAGCGGCCGCGGCACTGGAGCAGCAGCTGATCCAGAAGAACCCGGACATGCAGGAACTGATCGCAAAGACGATCAACGAGAAGGCGATGGCCTTGGCATCGCGCCGCGCCGACCTGGAAAAGGAAGCGGCGCTCGCCTATGCAAAGGTGTTCTCGGAAAAGGAACTCAATGAAATCGCCGCCTTCTACAATTCCGATTCCGGCAAGAAGCTGCTCGACAACGGCCCGATCGTGACGCGCGAACTGGTGAAGGCTGCCGAGATCTGGCAGAACGGCCTGGCTCGCGATCTCGCCCAGCAGGTCGGCGAGACCCTGGGTGCAGCGGCGAATGCCAAGGCGCCGGCTGCACCTGCCGACGGTACCGCTCCGGCCGATGGCGCAGCTCCCGCGGACGCTACACCGAATTGATTGCGGACTTCCGGGCCGCCTGACCGCCACTGGACCAAAAGCCCGGCAAATCCGGGCTTTTCTTTTGATAGTCGGCAGCCTACCTGTCTCGGGGTTTGAGGGGCAAGGAGTTCAGCCATGGCCGGTTACGACTACGATCTTTTCGTCATCGGCGGCGGCTCCGGCGGGGTGAGGGCGGCGCGCGTCGCGGCCGCACTCGGCAAGCGTGTCGGCATTGCCGAGGAATACCGCTATGGCGGCACATGCGTGATCCGTGGCTGCGTGCCGAAGAAGCTCTATGTCTACGCCTCGCAATTCCCCGAGCATTTCGCCGACGCCGCCGGTTATGGCTGGACGGTGCCTGAGGCGCGTTTCGACTGGCAGACGCTGGTCGCCAACAAGGACCGCGAAATCAGCAGGCTGGAGGCCATCTACAAGAAGAACGTGCAGGGCGCCGGCGGCGAGGTCTTTCATTCGCGCGCCATCCTGGTCGATCGGCATGTGGTGCATCTTCTTGGTGAGGATCGCACCGTTACCGCCGACCAGATCCTGATCGCTACCGGCGGGCGACCGGCGCCGCATCCGGCATTGCCCGGCCATGAGCACTGCATCTTTTCCAACGAGGCCTTCGACCTCAAGGAACTGCCGAAGGCAATCATGATCGAGGGCGGCGGCTATATCGCCGTCGAATTCGCCAACATCTTTCACGGCCTCGGCGTCGACACGACGCTGGTCTACCGCGGCAAGGAGATCCTCAGCCGTTTCGACATGGATCTCAGACGTGTGCTGCACGAAACGATGGAAAAGAAGGGGATAAAAATCCTCTGCCACGCCGTGTCCGAGTGGGTCAGGAAGCGGCCTGACGGCCGGCTCGACGCGCTTGTCACCGGCGGCACGGTGCTGACGGTCGACCAGGTCATGCTCGCCATCGGCCGCATTCCCAATACCGAGAACATGGGCCTGGAAGGCGTCGGCATCGAGATGACCAAAACCGGGGCAATCCACGTCGACGAATACTCCCGCACCAACATCGACAACATCTGGGCAATCGGTGACGTCACCCATCGGGTGCAATTGACGCCGGTGGCAATCCACGAGGCGATGTGCTTTGTCGACACCGCCTTCAAGGACAAGCCGACGGCGCCCAACCATGACACGATCGCTACCGCCGTCTTTTCGCAGCCCGAGATCGGTACGGTCGGCCTGTCGGAGGATGAGGCGGCAAAGCGCTTTTCGGATGTTGAAATCTACCGCGCCACCTTCCGGCCGATGCGGCACACACTTTCCGGCCGCGACGAAAAGATGCTGATGAAGCTGGTCGTCGACGGCGCCTCGAAAAGGGTCCTCGGCGCCCACATTCTCGGGCCGGATGCCGGCGAAATGGCGCAGCTTCTCGGCATACCGCTGAAGGCCGGCCTGACCAAGGATGATTTCGATCGCACCATGGCGGTGCATCCGACCGCCGCGGAAGAACTCGTCACCATGTACAAGCCGACTTACCGGGTGAGAGATGGTGAGCGCGTCTGACGCGACGACAACCCATCGCGGCAACGAAATTGCCGCGATGAAAGTGCGTGCGTTTTCTTACAGCAACGTTCCGCGCAGGATCACCAGCGCCACAGAAAAATAGATCACCAGCCCGGTGACGTCGACCAGCGTGGCGACGAACGGGGCCGATGCGCTGGCCGGGTCGAAGCCCATGCGCTTCAGGGCGAACGGCAGCATCGATCCAGACAGCGAGCCGAAGGTGACGATGCCAACCAGCGTGGCGCCGATCGTCATTGCGATCAGCGGCCAGTGCGGGCCGTAGTCGTAGAAGCCGAGATACTGCCAGAGCGCGATGCGGCAGACGCCGACCACGCCAAGGATCGAGCCAAGCACCAGGCCGGTGGGCAGCTCGCGCAGGGCCACCCGCCACCAGTCGCCAAGGCCGATCTCGCGCAGTGCCAGCGCCCGGATGACGAGCGAGGTCGCCTGCGAGCCGGAATTGCCGCCGGAGCTCATGATCAATGGAATAAATAGCGTCAGCACGATCGCCTTTTCCAGCTCGCCCTCGTAACTTTGCATCGCGTTGGCGGTCAGCATCTCGCTGATAAACAGCGCGCACAGCCAGCCGGCGCGTTTCTGGATCATCGCCAGAAAGCCCATCTTCATATAGGGCTCGTCGAGAGCCTCCATGCCGCCGAAACGATGCACATCCTCCGTCGTTTCCTCGATCATCGTGTCGATAATATCGTCGATGGTAACGATGCCGAGCAGTTTGCCGTTGTCCACGACCGGAACGGCGAGCAGATCATATTTCGAGATCAGCTGAGCAACCTTTTCACTGTCGGTCAGCGGTGAAACGGTGACAGGCGCACGATCCGGCGCGATTGCCATGATCAGCTCGTCGGGCCCGCCAGCGATCAGTCGACGCAGGCTGGTCGAGCGCAACAGGACATGTGTTTGCGGATCGACGATGTAGATCGCGTAGACGGTTTCGCGCGTCCGCTCCACCTTGCGGATATAATCCAGCGTGCGGGCCACGCTCCAGTCCGGCGGCACGCTGACATATTCGGTCGTCATGAGCGAGGCGGCGCTGCCTTCGGGATAGCCGAGAATGGCAAGCAGCGTCGCGCGCAGCGGTGGCGCCAGGCCACCAAGCAGTTCGGAACGAGCCGGCTCGTTCAGATCGCGCAGTATGTCGGCGGCGCGATCGACCGACATGGCGGCAAGCAGTCTGCCTGCCTTGATGCGTGGCAGCGCCTCGACCAGTTCGGATGCGCCGTCGAGTTCAGGCTGGTCGAAGATCTCGACCAGCCGCCCGAACGGCACTTCGCAAAGCAGCTCCGATGCCGTCTCGCGGGGCTCCTGGTTCAAGGCCTCGACGAGGTCGGCGACGTGTTCGTTGGCAAGTACGCGAGCGATGGCGATGGCATCGCCGCCCGCGACAGGGGAAAACTCGTTCATGGCTCACTCCTTGCCGTCCGGCAGGACGTGAGCCTGTCAGGTCACGTCAAGCGGACGGCGGTTGCGTTCGACTGTGACTGTCGCCAGGCATGGCGCGGTGACCTTTCTGCTCGCGGGTTCGAGTTGAGATTCTGCAAGCCGGCGCAACATAGGAGCGCGCCTTGCCGAGTCAATCGCGAGAGCGGGTTAAAACGGCGGCAAACCGGCGGATCGCGAGACTGTGATCGGGCTACGTGGCAGTGGCTGGATGCCGGCAGTGGTGCCGCAGCTATCTCTGCTTCAGCCGGCGGGGAAAGCGCAGCCACTTGTCCTCGGCCGGCCGTGTCGGCTGCGTGAGGATGGTGGTGAGCTCTACCGGCAAGCTCGGAACCAGCGGCTTCTTGGTAGCGACCCCGTCGGCGATCGCAACCACGCTGTGGTAGAATTCGGTGCCCGCGAGCGATCTCGGCGGCGTCGCCTCATGCATGATCGAGATCACGGTTGCATCAGGGCAATTGTCCTTGATCGCCTGGTGGAAGGCGATCCGTCCATCGGGGTCGAGCGCGCCGGTGGCTTCATCGAGGAACAGCAATCCCGGCTGCTGCAGCACGATGCGGGCGACAACCAGCTTCTGTTTCTGCCCACCCGAGAGAACCTGATCCCAGATCTTTCCTTCACGGCTCTCATCGGCCAAATGCTCGATGAAATCGCCGAGGCCGGCCTTGTGCAGGGCGGATGCGACCTGCATGTCGGCGTAATCATGCTCGGAACCGGGCAGGCAGACCAGTTGCTTCAACGAGACCTGCTGCAGCTTCACCTCCTGGGCGGCGTAGAAACTCCTGACCCCTTCCGGGAAGACGATGGTGCCGCGGCCATAAGGCCACAGGCCGTTGATCGCCTTGACGAGCGAGGTCTTGCCGCAACCGGATTCGCCCTTGAGGAAAGTCCACTCGCCACGCCGGAAGCGCAAGTTCGCGGCACTCAGGAAGGGCGTTGCGTCCTCGCCCTGATGCGCCAGTTCGAGCTTCTGGATGGTCAGTCCGAAAACCGGGTTCTGGTGGTCGTAGCGGAAGTCGGACCGGCCGGTCTGCTGATAGAATTCCTGTGGCTGCTGCACGTTCTCGATTGCCTGCGCCAATTCGATGACGCGCTGGCTGTTGGCGCGCAAGGTGGCGATGTCCGGCATCACATGGATGAACCACGAACAGTTGCTGATCAGCTTATCGACCTGGCCGGAAGCTGTCAGATAACCCTTGAGGTCGAGGCCGTTGTGGATGAAGGGCACGAGCCCTGGCCCGAAAGCGACAATCTTGGCACCGATGAAATTATAGATCAGCTCGAACGAGGCGTAGCCAGTATTGACGATGTTCAGTCTGGCCCAGGTACGGTCAATGTCGGCATAACGCTGGCTGTTTACAGTCTTCTGCACATTCTCGCCCTGCGATGCGGCGACATGAAAACTGCGGCGCAGGAATGTGATCAACTCGCTGCGGTAACTGCCTTCGGCCTGCTGCATTCTGACGTTTAGCCACTCCAGCATTCGGCCGAGTTTCAATGCGATCCAGGTGTTGAACGGCACATACACAGCGATTGCCAGGAGAGCAAGGACGGCGCTGCCGTAGCTGCCGAGAAACTCCAGGCCCTTCACCTCGACAGAGTTTTTCAGCAATTCGCCACCGAGAAAGTAGAACGAAGCGAAGACGCTTAGCACACCCGAAGCAAGCCCGATGGCTCCGCCAGTCATGGCCTTGATGGATTCCTGCACGCGCTGGTCGATATTGTCGGGAGCTGCATTCCCGGAAGAGCCATGCTGGGCATGGAAATGCGTATGGTTAGAGTCGAGCAGGGCCTCGTTGAATCGGCTGTCCAGCCAGCCACGCCATTTGCGATGCAATGTCTTGGAAACCAGGTTGTGAATGCCGGCAATAACCAAGTCCTTGAGCAGGACCAGCAGCACCAGCCAACCGGCGTTGGTCAGTATTGTCTTGAGTGGCGTCGTGTTCGCGGCATCGTGGAAAAAAGCGATCGAAGTCGCCAGCTCAGCCCCAGCTACCGTAAACCAGACGTCGGCTTTGCTGGACAGCGCGATGATCAGCGCGATCACCAGCGTCAGCGTCCAGGCTTCCCTCCAGCGGTCCGAGAACCAGTAGACCCGCATCAGCCCCCAGAAGCTGCGCATCGACGATACGGGCGTCAGGGGCGACTGCCTTGCGGCACCGCGGAGCCATTTTTCCGATATTGAATGTCGCGTTGGTCTATCGACCCGAATCACTATCCCGCCCAAACGATTTTTCTTTTGTTACGGACAGTAACACCAATTGATCATTTTCCATTAGCTTTTCACCAGTCGCAGGTGGCTTAGCTCGCCGGCCGTTGCAGTGGAGCAACAGAATGAATGATCATGGCGCTATGCCGTCATGCTTCGAGGGGCGGAATACCAACGCAATTTCAAATAGTTACTTGCCTGAGCCGGAGCAAGCAGTGACCTTCCCCAAGGGAAGGTCTTCACACAGCTTTGTGAACATAGAAGCGCCGTCCAGCGGTCGATCTTCACAGCCTGAACCGCCTTCACGGTCAGCCCCGACCTGGTCGGCGACCAGAAAGTGACCATATGATTCGTGGTTGAAGCCGCCTTGTCAGGACCCCGTAGTCGGCCAAGCAATGACTTTGCCGACACAGTCCAGGATGAAGATCAATATCAATTGGCCCGTGCCTTTTTAAGAGCGCGCACAAACCGCGTTTGACAAACACGCGCTTCGGATCGAACCTGCCGGACGCATCCAGGTTTGAACCGGGGGGAAGTTCGCCATGCTTGCACGGACATTGTTTGTGGCGATGCTCGCGATGTTTGCCTGGCTGCCGCAAACATATGCCGGCAGCCAGACCGTTCCCGCAAACGCCGAGGGACAGATCGAGTTCAACACGCCGTCCGGCAATATTGGCTGCATCTACACGCCGAACGGCGGCACCAGCACCTACGAGCCGCAGGATGGCGGACCGGAGTTGAGCTGTTCGCGCGTCGAGCCCAGCTACGTCACCGTCATCCTCGGCCCGAAAGGTCCGGCGACGCTGATCAAGAATCCGGGCGAGCAAGGCTGCTGCGGCGACGTCACCAGGCTGGCGTACGGCAACAGCTGGAGCAAGGGGCCGTTTTCCTGCCAGTCATCCACCAAGGGATTGACCTGCACCGGCAAGCATGGCCATGGCTTTTTCGTCAGCAAGGCCAAGGTGACCGTGAAATAGTCCGACTCAGTTCGCTGTTTCCAGTTCGCCGCGTGCCTTGGCCGCGGCGACCTGGCGGAGTGCATCGGCGAGCGTATCGGCGTCCTGGGCACCCATCACCGCATATTTGCCTTCAAGCAGAAAGCACGGCACACCCGATATGCCCATGCGCGAAGCGGTGGCGATTTCGGTGCGCACCGCCTCTACATCGGCGTCGGTCGGCAGAAGCGTTTCGACCACGGAGGCATCCATGCCGGCCTCGCGGGCGGCTTCGATCAGCACGGCATGATCGCCGAGATTGGCGCCTTCCTCGAAATTCAGCTGGAATAGCCGGCGCACCAGCCGATTCTGAATGGCCTCGCCGGCCGTGCCGGCCCAGCGAATGAGACGGTGCGCATCCAGCGTATTGGGCGCGACCTTGATGGCGTCGAAGGCGAAGGAGATGCCTTCAGCCTCGCCCAGCGGCTCGATCCGGGCATGGATTTCGCGAATGCGTTGCTCGCTGCCGAATTTCGCCACCATATAGTCGCGGCGGTTCTTGCCTTCGGGCGGGATTGTCGGGTCGAGTTGGAAGGGCCGCCAGCGTATGTGAACGTCGATATCGACGGCGGCAATCGCCTTGTCGAGCCGTTTCTGGCCGATAAAGCACCAGGGGCACACGACGTCGGAGACCACATCGACGGTAATCGAGTTCTCGTCGTTCATCTTGATCTCCTGTTGTGAAGAGGTCACTTCGGTTTGCGCCACCAGGTCGGCAACTGATAACCGTATATGGGCGTCTTTTGCGGATGTTCCAGATAGTTCCAATAAGCGAGCCATTGCTGGTTGTTGTGCTGCGTCGGCACCATGTAGTTGCCGGAGATCAGCAGCCGGTCGAGAACGCGGACGGCGGCGACGGAGTCCTCCTTCGAACGAGCTCTCAGCATCGCCTCGATCGCCGCATCCACTGCGGGGTCGGCGACACCCGCCAGGTTGAACGAGCCTTCGGCCTTGGCGGCAGCGGATCCCCAGCGCCCGGTTTGCTCGATACCGGGCGACAGCGAGTTGTTGAAACCGGTCGAGCCGACCAGCACCTCGAAATCGAAACGCTGCTTGCGCGACTGGATCTGATCACCGTCGAGGCTGCGGATGCCGACATCGATGCCGAGCTTCTCAAGGGTGCGCTGATAGATAGTGGCAAGTCGCTCTTCGTCCTGCGAGGCGGTCAGGATCTCGAAACCGAACGGCTTTCCCTCGGGATCGAGCATCGCGCCGTCCTGCACCGTATAGCCCGCGCTCTTCAGCAGCTCGAATGCCGCCTTCAGCACCTTGCGGTCCTGGCCGGAGCCGTCGGTAGCGGGCGGCCTGTAGGTGCCGTCCATGACATCTGCGGGCACGCGGCCGGGGTAGGGGGCCAGCAGGGCCTTTTCCTTTTCGCTGGCCGGGTGGCCGAGCGCGGACAGCTCGGAATTCTGCCAAAAGCTCATCGTGCGCGTGTATTTGCCGCCGAACAGATTCTTGTTGGCCCATTCGAAATCGTAGAGCATGCCGAGCGCGCGCCGCACGACCGGATTGGAAAATTTCGGCAGCCGCGTGTTGAACAGGAAACCGTTGACCACCGGCGGAATGCCGGTATCGAAAGTTTCGGCGATGACCTCGCCCCTGTGGAAGGCCGGAAAATCGAGATCGCGCTCGCGTTTGACCGGGTCGCTGTCGTCGTCAATGGCGCAGATGCCTTTCTTGAACGCTTCCTGCTTGGCGTTGGCGTTGAGGAAATATTCGATGGTGATCTGGTCGTAATTGTCGAAGCCGCGCTTGGACGGCACGTCCTTGCCCCAATAGTCCGGATTGCGCTTGAACACGATGCGCTGACCGGGCACGACTTGCGCCACCGTGTAAGGCCCGCTGCCGATCACCGGCTTTAGCGTCGTCCTGTCGAAGGTGTCCTTGTTGAACGCGTGTTTCGGGATGATCGGCGTCAGCGCAATGATCAAAGGAAATTCGCGGTCGGCCTTGTCGTTGAAGGTGAAGCGCACACTGCGGTCGCCGGTCTTTTCGAGCTTGGCAATCGCTTTCATTCGCTGGCTGTAAGGTGGGCGGCCCTTCTCGGTGAAGACGTCATAGGTAAACAACACGTCTTCCGGCGTCACCGGCTCGCCGTCCGACCATTTGGCGTTGGGATCGAGGTGGAATTCGATGCTCTTGCGCTCGGGATCCATGTCGGCGGTATCGGCGAGCAGGCCGTAGAGACTGAAGGCCTCGTCGTAGTTGCGCTGCATCAACGGCTCGAAGACAAGATTGCCAAAGGCTTGATCCATCATGCCGCGCGCTGGGGTGCGCTGGCTTCTCAGGATGAACGGATTGAGATTGTCGAAGCTGCGGACGACGCAATAGGTAATGCTGCCGCCTTTCGGCGCGTCGGGGTTGACGTAGTTGAAATGCTTATAGTCGGCCGGCAGCGCCGGCTCGCCCTGCATGGCAAGCGCGTGCTTCGGTTCCGACAGGGCCGGCTGCAGGGAAAGGCCGACAAACAACATTGCGGCGATCAGCCAAACGACAACGCGGCCCATGACCGTCTCCTTCCCGATTCGATGCGCAGCATACATGAGCAGGTCGTGCACCGGCCAACCCGTTGAGCCTATCCCTCGGCCAAGATTCGCGAGACCCGGGCTGGATTCGGCACCGCTTGCAGTGTAACACGCCGTCCGAAGTCATTCTGTTGCCTCATTTCGGCAACAGGTAGCTGGACCACACGGCATGAAAAAAGCCGGTTCCGGGATCATTTGAGAGGAATGCACGACATGACGAGCCTGAACAGCAACGCGTACCGCCTGTCGGTCATGGCCGCTGGCGTGGTCGGCATTCTGGGCGCCGGGATTCCCGCTGCTTCCGCGCAGCAGCAACAGCAGATTCCGCAAGGCTGGTTCAAGGCCTGCACCAAGCAGGAAGACGTCGACATCTGCAATGTCCAGAACATCACCACCGCCGGCAACGGCCAGCTCATCACCGGCGTCAGCCTGATCGAATTGAAGGGCAAGGTGAACCGCAAGGTGTTCCAGGTGACGGTTCCGACCGGCCGTCTCGTTCCTCCCGGCATCGGCCTCCAGATCGACGGCGGCAAGGCGCAGAAGCTCGACTATGTGATCTGTTTTCCGGATCGCTGCGTGGCGGAAGTGCCGCTGAGCGATCAGCTTGTCGCATCCTTCAAGAAGGGATCGGCGCTGACGCTCACCTCGGTCAATTTCCAGAACCAGCCGAACCCGATCAAGATTGCGCTGACCGGCTTCAGCGGCGCCTTCGACGGCCCGCCGCTGCAGCAGTCGGACATCGAGGACCGACAGAAGAAGCTCCAGGAGTTCGTCGCCAAGAACAATCAGGATTTTGCCAAGAAGCTCAAGGAAGAGCAGGAAAAGGCGAAGGCCGCCAACTGATCGACGGGTTTTCGAACCAACAAAAAAGCGGGGTTCATGCCCCGCTTTTTTCGTTTGGACCGGCTGTTTGTCGGGTCCAGCCATGTCTCAAGCCTGTCCCAGTCCAGCCAGATCCCGGCTAAGTCAATGTCTCAATTGGTACTTCGGCTCGTAGCGCCCGTCAGGCTTCTTGTCGAACATTTCACCAATCTGCGGATGCCGGACCGGTTCGCCCGACCGGTCCTCGAGTAAATTCTGCTCGGACACATAGGCGATGTATTCCGTTTCGGAATTCTCGGCGAGCAGATGATAGAAAGGCTGGTCCTTGCGCGGCCGCACGTCAGCGGGGATCGCCTCGTACCATTCGTCAGTATTGGCGAATTGCGGATCGACGTCGAAAATGACGCCGCGGAACGGAAACAGCCGGTGCCGAACCACCTGTCCGATCGAGAATTTGGCTGTCTTCATCGCACTCACCACTTGAACTTCTTGAACGCCACGCATCCTGGAACACGCAAGGAACGCTCCAGGACTTTAGATTCTTACGAACCGGTCCGGCAAAGACTGGCCCAGACCTTAAGGTCGACATCGTCATTATTTGGCGCATACGCCGCGTCAATTCAATCCCGATCCCCTTGATGCCGGGTTGAGCATCGCGAGATGCGGATCAAGGGCGGTGGCCAAGATCGCTATCGCTCAGCCGGTTTTCGCAATCCGCCAAAAAACGCCGCAAAACCGCTGCCGGGTCGAAGACCCTCACGCATGAAAAACGCCCGTAACGGCGCAAACCCCTCAAGCGCGCCAAGGCCAGCGCTGCGCACCATCTGAGCCGGCAGCATGTCGGAAAGCAACGACATGTTGAGCAGGTTGACCGCGCTGCTGCGCGCCAGAATGTCCGGCCGCCGCTTGAAATCATAGGCTGCAAGCGCCTTGGGGGCGCCCGGGTCCGAGCGGTTTCTGCTTGCGGCACCAATCAGGTCGTCGATGTCCCGGATGCCGAGATTGAGGCCTTGTGCGCCAATTGGGGGAAACACGTGGGCGGCTTCACCGACAAGTGCCACGCGGCGATGCGCAAACCGCCACGGGCTCACCGCTGAAAGTGGGTAGATCTGCCGGCCGGGCTCAACCGACACGCGGCCCAACATCGATTGCATTCGCTGTTCGACCCGCGTCGAAAGCTCGGCGTCGTCGAGTGCTGCAAGGTCCTTGGCGATATTGGGTTCGAGCACCCAGACAAGGCTGGACCGGTTGCCGGGCAGGGGAACCTGTGTGAACGGACCGGTCTCGGTGTGGAATTCGGTCGAGGTGAAGGCATGGTCGCTGCGGTGACCGAAATTGAGCACCAACGCCGCCTGCGGATAGGATCGGATCGAGGTGCGGATGCCGGCTGCCTCGCGGGCCGGCGACTGACGGCCATCGGCGGCAACTGCCAACGATGCCTCAACGTCGCTGCCGTCGGCGAGAACGGCATGGGCATGGTCGGCATCGAGGCGCCATGCCTCCACCATCGACTTTCGCCATTCGATGCCCGAATGCGCGACAGCCTCGGCTAGCATGCGGTTGAGAACGCTGTTGGGCAAGTTCAGCCCGAATTGCTCTTCGTTGATCTCGCTGGCGCGAAAGGTCACTGTCGGGCTGCGGATCAGCCGGTTGGTTGCGTCAACGATACGCATCACCTTGAGCGGCGCTGCGTGCGGCCTGATTCCGTCGAAGATCCCTAGCCGTTCGAACATCTTCAGGGCAGGGTTCATCAAGGCTGTCGTCCGGCCGTCGGGGCCGGCGGCGTCGGGTCCGACGAGCGTCACGGGAAAACCCGCCTCGGTAAAGCCAAGCGCCGCGATCAGCCCCGCGGGGCCGCTGCCAGCGACCAGTATCCGTGCTGTTTCCCGATGGTTCAAATTCGGCTTCCGGATTGCGAGGTGAGGCCCGTCCGGCCTGCTGGTCCATATAGGTCAGGTGATGCGGCTTGATCAACGCGGCGATTCGGCCCATTCGGTTGCCATGACCGGCCAACAAGACGATTTCAGCCACCTCGACGGCACCGGCCGCGCGATGGCGAGCGTTGCGCGCAGCCCTCGACTGACGGTGAGCGTCGTTGCCGGCATGGGCATCGCCCTTGCCTGGCTCCTTCTCGGCGCAATGGCAGTTCGGGGGGCGGTGAGCCGGCTCCCGGGCGCCGATGTACCCGGCGACGCCGTGCTGGAATACCTGCCGCAACTGCCGCTGCCGGATTTCCTTGCGCGTTTCTTCGCCCTTTGCCTGGCGCCGGCGCCGCTTCGCGCAAGCGTAGGCGCGCAAGGCGGGGCACTCACCGCGATGTGGCTGTTGATGGCCATCGCGACCATGCTGCCCTCCGCGGCGCCGATGATCCGCACCTATTGCGAGATCGCAGATACCGCCCGAATCAAGGGGGAACCCGTTGCCCATCCGCTGATCCTGGTCGCTGGATATTTGAGCGTCTGGCTTGCCGCCTCGGCAATATTCGCTGCCCTGACCCTCGCAGTCCATGCATTCGTGTCATCCGGGCAGATGCTCGATCCGCTGCTTGGAATTGCCGGAGCAGCCGCGCTGTCGATCGCTGGTCTCTATCAGTTCAGCTGGCTGAAGGAAGCCTGTCTGGAGAAGTGCAGAAATCCGTTCTCGGTCCTGTTCGCCAACTGGAGCGCCAGGCCCATTCGCATTTTCCGGCTCGGTATAGAGCAGGGCCTGTGGTGCCTTGGATGCTGCTGGGCGCTGATGCTGGTAATGTTTGCCGTCGGTGTGATGAACGTGTTCTGGATGGCGCTGGTCGGCTTGTTTAGCCTGGTCGAAAAACAGACGGCAGGCAATCTGCCGACGCGGTTGGGCGGTGCGATACTGCTTGTCTGGGCAGCCGCGCTACTAGTAGTCTCGGCATAGGGGGGAGAATTCGATGACAGATCAAAACTGGGCAATGAAGGGAGAGCTCATCCTTTCCTGCAATTGCACGGTTTTTTGCCCTTGCGTTCTGTCGCTCGGCAATCATCCGCCTACGGAAGGCTATTGCCAAACCTGGGCGGGGTTCCGGATCGATGCCGGCCATTTCGGCGAGGTCGACCTGTCCGGCCTCAATCTAGGGCTGGTCATGGAAATCCCCGGTTATATGAGCCGCGGCAACTGGACGGCGGGCCTGTTCATCGACAAGCGCGCCTCGGTTTACGCTATGAAGGGACTGACGAAGATATTCACCGGCAAGGCCGGTGGAACCACATCGCTGCTCTCCATCCTGGTCGGACAGTTCCTCGGTGCCGAGCAGGTGCCGATCACCTACGAGACGCGTGAGAAAACACGCATCTTTCAGATACCGAAGATCATCGATGGTGCGGTGACGCCAATTACCGGCAAGGATCGCGACAAGGATACGGTCATCAGCAATTCGGAATACTGGATTGCGCCGGAAATCATCGTCGCCAAATCCGACAAGAGCAAAATGCGGGCCTTTGGCCGCAACTGGAACTTTGCTGGCCGTTCGGCCGAAATCTGCAAGCTGGACTGGCGGGGCCCGTGAGCAAGAAGACGACGGCCAGGAAAATCGCCGACCGGATTCCGCGGCCGAAGAAGAAAGTCACATGGCCTCAGGCGCGGGCGTTCTCGGTCCATCTCTTGACCGCGTCGGGCTCATTCCTGGCGTTTCTGTCGCTGGTGGCAGCAAGCGAGCAGCGCTGGACGGCGATGTTCTGGTGGCTGGGGCTGGCGCTTTTCGTCGACGGCATCGACGGGCCGATCGCCAGGAAGCTCGATGTCAAGGAAATCCTGCCGACTTGGTCGGGCGAACTGCTCGACAACATCATCGACTACGTGACCTACGTGTTGATTCCGGCCTTCGCGCTCTATCAGCGCGGCTTCATGGGCGAGCGCCTGTCGTTCCTGTCGGCGGCGATCATCGTGGTGTCGAGCGCAATCTACTATGCCGATACCGGCATGAAGACGAAGGAGAATTTCTTCAAGGGCTTTCCGGTCGTCTGGAACATGGTGGTGTTCACGCTGTTCGTCATCGAGCCCGGACAATGGGTTTCTTTCGCCGTGGTCGTGGTGGCCGGCATTCTCACCTTCGTGCCGATCAATTTCATCCATCCGGTGCGGGTGAAGCGGCTGCGGCCAATCAATCTCGGCATGACGCTGCTTTGGTGCGCTTTCGGCGCGCTGGCGCTGGCGCAGGCCGCACTTGCCTCCTTCTACGACCAGATCGGCGTGCTGGGCGAGCAGGTCAGCGATTTCATCAAGATCGGGATTACGGTCACCGGGCTTTACCTCGCTTGCATCGGCGCTATCATGCAGTTCTTCCCAAATCTCGGCGCCAAGCCGGATAAGAAAGCCTGATCCCAAGAGAGCCAGAAAATGTCCAAAGCGATCCGCATCCATGCCCATGGCGGCCCGGAGGTCCTGACCTATGAGGATGCCGATCCCGGGCAGCCGGGCTCGGGACAGATCCTGGTCAAGCATACCGCGATCGGTCTCAATTTCATCGACGTCTATTATCGCTCTGGCCTTTATCCGCCGCAGGGCGGATTTCCGCTGATCCCCGGCGGCGAGGCGGCCGGCGTGGTCTTGGATGTCGGCTCGGATGTCGACTGGCTCAAACCCGGCGATCGCATCGCCTACGCCGTGACGACCGGCGCCTATGCCGGGCAGCGCGTGATCGCCGCCGACCGCGTGGTGAAGGTGCCGGACGGCATCAGTGACGAACAGGCCGCAGCCATGATGCTAAAGGGCATGACCGCCGAATATCTGTTGCGCCGTACATTCAAGGTGAAAGCCGGCGACACGATCCTGTTTCATGCGGCGGCGGGCGGTGTCGGGCTGATCCTCGGCCAATGGGCCAAGCATCTTGGCGCGACAGTGATCGGCACGGCGAGTTCCACCGACAAGATCGAGCTCGCCAAGGCGCATGGCTTCGACCACGTGATCAACTATCGCGAACAGGATTTCGTGGCCGGCGTTGCCGCTATCACCGGTGGCAAGAAATGCGACGTTGTCTACGATTCAGTCGGCAACGACACATTTCCAGCCTCGCTCGATTGCCTGCGGCCGCTCGGCACTTTCGTCAGCTTCGGTCAATCGTCTGGGCCGATCCCGCCCTTCAGCATCTCGTTGCTGGCGCAGAAGGGCTCGCTGTTCGCAACGCGGCCGACGCTGTTCGTCTATAATGCCAGGCGCGAGGACCTCGAGGCTTCCGCCACCGCCTTGTTCGACGTGGTGCTCAGCGGCGCCGTCAAGATCAAGATCAACCAGCGTTACGCGCTCAGCGAGGCCGGCAAAGCGCATTCCGATCTCGAAGGGCGCCGGACCACCGGGACAACAATACTTATCCCTTAGGTGCCCGCCGTTTCGGGCCGCCGACGCCGCCGTTCTTGCGAACTGCTTTTTACCGCTTGAGTTTCCGCTGAAATTCTTGAAGCTCTTTCAAGTCGTGAGGCGCTTACCGTAGAGAGCAGCCCGCGCATACGATGCTTGCGGGAACACAGAACATGTCTGGCAAACCAGATGGAGGCACCGTGAGTGCAGATCAGGACGGCGCAAACCTGCTTGAGGTTCGCGGCCTCACAAAGATATTCGGCACGTTGACGGCGTGCGACCATGTCGATCTCAACATCGCCAAGGGCGAGATCCATGCGTTGCTTGGCGAGAACGGCGCCGGCAAGTCGACCCTGGTGAAAATGCTGTTTGGATCGCTGGAACCGAATTCCGGCGAGATTTTCTGGAATGGCCAGGCGGTCAGGATCACCAGCCCCGGCACCGCAAAAAAGCTCGGCATCGGCATGGTTTTCCAGCATTTTTCCCTGTTCGAAGCGCTGACGGCGGCGGAGAACATCGCGCTGTCGCTGGATGACGGCTCGCCGATCAGCACGATCGCGGCCAAGGCGAGGGCGCTCTCCTACAGTTACGGCCTGCCTCTCGATCCGCTATCGCTGGTCGGTGATCTGTCGGTCGGCGAGCGTCAGCGTATCGAAATCATCCGCTGCCTGCTGCAGACGCCGCAACTCATCATCCTCGACGAACCAACTTCGGTGCTGACGCCGCAGGAGGCCGATAAGTTGTTCGAGACGCTCGAACGGCTGCGTTCGGAAGGAAAGTCCATCCTCTACATTTCGCACCGGCTGGAAGAGGTCAAACGGATCTGCGACCGCGCCACCGTGCTGCGTCACGGCAAGGTGGTCGGCCATTGCAATCCGCGCCAGGAAACCGCGTCTTCGTTGGCGCGGATGATGGTCGGCAACGAGGTGCTGGCCGTAGTGCGGGCGCCGGCCGAGGGTATCGAGACCGCGCCGGTGCTGCTTCAAATCCGCGAACTCACCCGCAAGCCGGCGACCCCGTTCTCGATCCCGCTCAGGAACATCAATCTCGAGGTCCGCGCCGGCGAGGTGATCGGCATTGCCGGTGTGGCCGGCAACGGCCAGGGCGAATTCTTCGAGTCCGTTTCCGGCGAGGTGCTGCAGCCGGATGCCGGCTCGGTCCGCATCCGCGGCAAGGATGCCGGCGGCCTCACCATCACCGGCAGGCGTCTGATGGGCGCTGCCTTCGTCCCGGAAGAGCGGCTCGGCCATGGCGCAGCACCGCGCATGAAGCTTTCGGAGAACCTGCTTCTGTCGCGCCACGCCACCGATGGCAAGATGTTTGTCGGCGCCGGTGGAATGGTCAAGGGCGATGCGATCCATACCGCTGCCCAGCGCATCATAAAGGCAATGGACGTGCGCAAGAGCGCGCCGGATCCGGAGGCTGCGGCTCTTTCGGGCGGCAATCTGCAGAAATTCATCGTTGGCCGCGAACTCGACCGCCGGCCAAGCGTCTTGGTGGTCAATCAGCCGACCTGGGGGGTCGACGCGGGTGCGGCGGCCCACATCCGCCAGGCGCTGATCGAACTGGCGCGCAGCGGCTCGGCGGTGCTGGTGATCAGCCAGGACCTCGACGAGCTGTTCGAGATTTCCGATGCGATCACGGTCATGCACAATGGCGAATTGTCGAAGCCGCTGCCGATAGCTGAAGCGACATTCGAGAAAATCGGGCTGCTGATGGGCGGCGCCGAACCCGGTCATGCCGAACATACACTGGAGACGGCCTGATGCGCCTCGAACTTGTAAAACGCCCGCAGCGCTCGATGCTGTTTTCGGCACTCTCGCCTTTCATCGCTTTCGTTTTGACGATCATTGCCGGTGCCATCATGTTCGCGCTGCTCGGCGTCAACCCGTTGACCGCGTTCCGCATCTACTTCATCGAACCGATCAGCCAGGTCTGGCAGTTGCATGAGCTGGCGATCAAGGCCGCCCCCCTGATCCTGATCGCGGTCGGACTGTCGGTCTGCTACAAGGCCAACATCTGGAACATCGGCGCCGAAGGCCAGTTCATCCTGGGCGGCATTGTCGGCTCGATCATCCCCGTGCTGTTTCCGCAGTTCGAAGGCCCATTGGTGCTACCGCTGATGCTTCTGCTCGGCATGGTCGGTGGGGCCGCCTATGCTGCAATCCCGGCACTGCTGAAGACGCGCTTCAACACCAACGAGATCCTGACCAGCCTGATGCTGGTCTATGTCGCCCAGCTCTTCCTCGATTGGCTCGTACGCGGGCCGTGGCGCGATCCGCAGGGCCATGGTTTCCCGCAGACCATCCAGTTCAACGACTCGGCGATACTGCCGGAACTCCTCCCGGAATCCGGCCGGGCAAACTGGGGATTTGTCTTCGCGCTGATCGCGGCGATACTGATCTGGATCCTGATGAGCCGTATGCTGAAAGGCTTCGAGGTCCGCGTGCTCGGCTCAAGCCCGAGGGCAGGGCGCTTCGCCGGGTTTGGCCTTAACCGCATGGTCTTCTTTGCCTTCCTGCTGTCGGGCGCACTGGCCGGACTTGCAGGGATTTCGGAGGTCTCGGGAGCCATCGGACAATTGCAGCCGGTGATCTCGCCCGGCTACGGATTTACCGCTATCATCGTGGCATTTCTCGGCCGGCTCAATCCGCTCGGCATCGTCGCCGCAGGCCTTGTGCTGGCGCTGACCTATCTGGGCGGCGAGGCAGTGCAAAGCGCGCTCGGCATCTCCGACAAGGTGGCGCGCGTGTTCCAGGGCATGCTTTTGTTCTTCGTGCTCGGCTGCGACACGCTCATCCATTACCGCATTCGCCTGACCGGCTTTTCCGCGCCGAAGCTCGAGGCAGGGCCGAAGCTGGAGGAAGCCCGCTGATGGACATCACCGTCAACATCCTCTTGACCATCGCTACGGCGGCGACGCCGCTGCTGATCGCGGCGATCGGCGAACTAGTGGTCGAACGTTCGGGTGTGCTCAATCTCGGCGTCGAAGGAATGATGATCATGGGTGCCGTCGGCGGTTTCGGCGCCGGCTATCTCACCGGCTCGCCTTGGATAGGGCTGTTGGCGGCAATCACCATGGGGGCAGTGTTCTCGCTGCTGTTCGCCGTCATGACGCTGTCGCTGGCCACCAATCAGGTGGCCACCGGCCTGTCGCTGACACTGCTCGGCCTCGGCCTTTCCGGCATGATGGGAACGAATTTTGTCGGCCAGCCCGGCGAAAGGCTGCCAAACCTCGATATTCCCGGCCTGACCGCAATCCCGGTCGTTGGCAGGCTGCTGTTCGGCCAGGATCCAATCTTCTACATCTCGATCGCGCTGACCGCCGCCGTCATGTGGTTCCTGTTCAAGACCCGCACCGGGCTCACGCTGCGCTCGATCGGCGACAGCCATGCATCCGCCCATGCGCTTGGCATCCATGTCATCCGCTACCGCTATCTCTCAGTGATTTTCGGCGGCGCTTGTGCCGGCCTCGCCGGCGGTCACCTATCGCTGGTCTACACACCGCAATGGGTGGAGAACATGACCGCCGGCCGCGGCTGGATCGCGCTGGCTCTGGTCGTCTTCGCCTCCTGGCGGCCCTGGCGGGTGCTGGCCGGCGCCTATATTTTCGGCGCGATCTGGGTTGGCCAGCTTCACGTCCAAGCCATAAATCTGCAGGACTTCGTCGACGCGCCCTGGTTGCTCTACAAGTTAATTGCGTTCTTAAAATCGTTTCCCTCGCAACTGCTTTCTTCGCTGCCCTATCTGGCAACCGTCGTGGTTCTCGTTCTAATCTCGCGCAACAAGCGTTTGACGATGATGAACACGCCGGCCTCCTTGGGCCAGCCATTCGTTCCGGATCGTTGACAACAAAAAGACGGAAGCTCCAAGGCTTAACTCAGAGAGGTAACACAATGAAAAAACTGCTTATTGCCCTGATGGCGGCGACGGCCGCATTGTCGCTGGCGGCATCAGCCGAGGCGGCGGACAAGCTGAAGGCGTGCTGGGTCTACACCGGCCCGATCGGCGATTTCGGCTACTCCTACCAGCACGACCAAGGCCGCCTCGAGGTGGAAAAGGCACTCGGCGACAAGGTCGAGACCGCCTATCTCGAAAACGTCTCCGAAGGCCCCGATGCCGACCGCGCCTTCGAGCGCCTGGCGCGCGAGGGATGCAAGATCATTTTCGGCACGTCCTTCGGCTTCATGGACCCGGAAGTGAAGATCGCCAAGAAATTCCCCAAGGTGATGTTCGAGCACGCCACCGGCTACAAGACGGCCGAAAATCTCGGCATCTACAATGCGCGTTTCTACGAAGGCCGCTACGTGCTTGGCCAGATCGCCGCCAAGCAATCGAAGTCGGGCGTCGCCGGCTACATCGTTTCCTTCCCGATCCCGGAAGTGGTGATGGGCATAAATTCCTTTATGCTCGGCGCACAGTCGATCAACCCGAACTTCAAGGCGAAGATCGTGTGGGTGAACTCCTGGTTCGATCCGGGCAAGGAGGCCGATGCTGCCAAGGCATTGTTCGACCAGGGCGCCGATATCGTCGTCCAGCACACCGACTCGACCGCTGCCTTGCAGGTGGCGGAGGAGCGCAAGCTGCACGGCTTCGGGCAGTCCTCCGACATGATCAAGTTCGCGCCGCACGCGCAGCTGACCGCGCTGACCGACGAGTGGGGTCCCTACTACATCAGCCGCGTCCAGGCGGCGCTCGACGGCACCTGGAAGCCCGATAATGTCTGGCTCGGCATTAAGGACGGCGCCGTCAAGCTGGCGCCGTTCACCAACATGCCCGACGACGTCAAGGCGATGGCCGAAGCCACCACCAAGAAGATCGCCGACGGCTGGAACCCCTTCACCGGGCCGGTCGCCAAGCAGGACGGCACACCTTGGCTGAAGGAGGGCGAGGTCGCCGACGACGCCACGTTGCTCGGCATGAATTTCTACGTGAAGGGCGTCGACGACAAGCTGCCGCAGTAGGCGGTCGGAAACATATCGAACGAAAGGGCGCCGCGGCGCCCTTTTCATTTTGGACGGAATATCAGACTGCTGAGCCGTAAAGGTCGTAAGCGTCGGCGCGCTCGATCTTGACCGTGACGATGTCGCCGGCGCGCAGTGGCCGCCGCGACTGGATATGGACCGAGCCGTCGATTTCGGGCGCGTCGTATTTGGTCCGGCCCTTGGCCGAATTGCCATGCGCCTCGTCGATCAGGACCGGCAGGCGCTTGCCAATTTTCTTGGTTAGCTGCGTTGCCGAAATCTTCTGTTGGCGCTGCATGAAGCGGTGCCAGCGGGCTTCCTTGATCTCCTGCGGCACTTGCTCGAGGCCGAGCTCGTTGGAGCGGGCGCCTCTGACCGGCTCGTATTTGAAACAGCCGGCGCGGTCGATCTTGGCCTCGTCCAGCCAGTCGAGCAGCATCTCGAAATCGTCGTCCGTCTCGCCGGGGAAGCCGACGATGAAGGTGGAGCGGATGGCAAGGTCCGGGCAGACGTCGCGCCAGCCGCGAATGCGCTCGAGCGTCTTTTCGCCATGAGCGGGCCGGCGCATGTTCTTCAGCACCTGCGGCGAGGCGTGCTGGAATGGGATATCGAGATAGGGAAGAATCTTGCCCTCGGCCATCAGTGGAATGACGTCCGCGACATGCGGGTAGGGATAGACATAGTGCATGCGCACCCAGACACCGAGCTTACCCAGTTCTTCCGATAGATCGAGGAATTTCGCCCGCACTTCGCGATCGCCGAACATGCTGGTCTGGTATTTGATGTCGATGCCGTAGGCGCTGGTATCCTGCGAGATGACGAGGATCTCCTTGACCCCGGCCTTGGCCAGCTTCTCGGCTTCGCGCAACACGTCGGCGGCCGGCCGCGATACCAGGTCGCCACGCAGCGCCGGAATGATGCAGAAGGTGCAGCGGTTGTTGCAGCCTTCCGAAATCTTGAGATACGCATAGTGGCGCGGCGTGAGCTTGACCCCTTGCGGCGGCAAAAGGTCGATGTGGGGATCATGGCTCGGGGGGGCAGCCTCATGCACCGCCGCCATCACGCTTTCATAAGCTTGTGGTCCGGTGATGGCGAGGACGTTCGGATGTCTTTCACGGATGACGTCCGGCTCGGCGCCGAGGCAGCCGGTGACGATGACTTTGCCATTCTCCGAAAGTGCCGAGCCGATGGCGTTGAGCGATTCGTCGCGAGCCGAATCGAGGAAGCCACAGGTGTTGACGACGACCAGGTCGGCGCCGTCGTGCTTGCGGGCGATCTCGTAGCCTTCGGCGCGCAGGCGGGTGATAATGCGCTCGGAATCCACAAGGGCTTTCGGGCATCCAAGGCTGACGAAACTGACGCGAGGGGCGGACATCTAAGCTTTTCCGGATTTTCAGGATTGGCGGCGCAGTATCACACTTGTCGCGGCATTGGTATGGGCAGCGGCTGCGGCGAAACGCAACCGCCAGCGTCGCCGAAGGCTCGCCGAAGCTGAAAGGCCGGCCGATGAGAATTCGAGTCGGCGTGTCAGCTCACCGCACTGCTGACATGCGGCAAGACTTCCACCGCGCCCCGGTAGATCATATCGAGTGCGACATAAAAGATGATCAAAAGGCCGATATAGGCGATCCAGCGATGGCGGTGCAGCAGCTTGGCGATGAAGCTCGCGGCAAGGCCCATCAGCGCGATCGACAGGACGAGGCCTATCACCAGCACCTGGAAGTGATCGCGCGCCGCGCCGGCGACCGCCAGTACGTTGTCGAGCGACATCGACACGTCGGCGATGACGATCTGCAATGCCGCCTGACCCAAGGTCTTCTTGCGCGCCTTGCCGGCCACCATATCATCGCTGTTGATATCGGAATTGGACAGCGCTTCGGTCGCCTCCACCTCGTCGGCATACGACGTGCGCAGCTCGCGATACATTTTCCAGCACACCCACAGCAGCAAGATGCCGCCGGCCAGCAGCAGGCCGACAATCTGTAACAGGGTGACGGTGATCGCAGCAAAACCGATACGCAGCACCGTCGCCGCCACCACGCCGATGAGAATCGCTCTCTTGCGCTGCTCGACGGGTAAGCCGGCCGCGGCCAAGCCGATGACGATGGCGTTATCGCCTGCAAGCACGAGGTCGATGGCGATGACCTGGAGCAGGGCAGAGAAACCCGCGGCAGTGAAAATTTCCATCGACTGGAAGTCCCTTGCTGGTTGGCCGACCGTTCGCGTCGAATGCCTGGAGGGCCTAACGTGTATGGTTCCCGCGCGTCAAGGGACTGGTTGGAACACGGTCGGCAAACCGCCCGTTATTGCGGCGATATACAGAGTTTGCGACGATCGGCCCGAACACCGACAAATGCGGCCACAGGTCGCGAATGCCTAGTTATAGAGATTGTATTTGGGCCAGTCGCTTTCCGGAATTTCATCACCGATCCGATAGCGGAGCTGCAGGACTTCCATATGGTCCGGCGCTGTTTCGCATTTGAATTTCAGCCGGTACCACTGTCCATTGCTGCGAAACGCAGCACCCGGGCTCTTGATCGCATCGGCGCCCATTTCGGGCGTCGCAAAAGCGTAGGCGACGACACGATCGGCTTTGTATTTGTGGTCGTCGCGGGTAATCCGGTCGAGAATTTCGGCGTCGCATCGCTGCTCCAGCCGGGTTTGCGGATCGAGTTTCAGCAGGCCGGCGCGCAATGCGCTGTCCATCGCGCTGGCCGGCCAAGCCACTATCGTCCATGCGAGGACCGCAGAAAATAGTTTATTCATAGGCGGGAGAAGCACCATATTCGCGCGGAGAAAGCAACCCGACGAAGCGCGGCTGCGCGGCGGGCGACAGTCTTCGCTTTGTGGCAGGTTGTTGATTACGCAATAGTGTCACCGGTACTTTGGTATCGTTGCCACGATCAGCACCTGTTGCATTTCAGCGACGCGAGAGGTGGTGCGCTGCATGGGGCAGAGCGGCGGTCGCCCCGAAGCGGACCGGCCTGTTAAACCCAGGCAGTCGAGAATCCGACGAGCGGAAAACTCGACGTCATGCCTGCAGGATTGAAGACGGATATGGCGGAGGGAGTGGGATTCGAACCCACGGTGGGCTTGCACCCACGCCGGTTTTCAAGACCGGTGCCTTAAACCGCTCGGCCATCCCTCCAAGGTGATTTTTCAATCACTTAGGATATCGCGAGAGGAGCGGGTTCGAGCTGTCGGTACCGGATTGGCACCAGGACGTTCCCCCGACCGGTTCGCGCTCCATTCCTGTAAAGCCGCATTCAACGCCAAGTCAACCGTGGCGGCCGCACCTTTCGGCGCGATCCAGGGCGTTGAGCAGCGTCATGGCGAGCTGTGTTTGTGCTGAGTGTGGAAAATCGTTTTTAAAACCCGCACGGACTATTAATCGTTGAGCGCTGATATGTTGGGCGCGTTAGGCACATGTAAGTAAATCGTATTCTGGAGTTGATTTTGGCCGTACTTGGCGCTCTCCCGCCCGGTCTTCGCTGTAGACCAGTCCGCGAAACCGACTGGGAGGGAGTGGTTGATTGCCTGTGCAGGGGCTTTCCGGCGCGTAATCGGAGTTACTGGATACACGCTCTGACCCGCTTGTCGCAGCGGCCTGCGGTTGCCGAGTTCCCACAATATGGCTTTGCTTTGGAGCATGCCGGTCGGATCGTCGGCGTCGTGCTCACCCTTTATGCTCGCTATCACGGGTCGGAGAGCGAGGAAATTCGCTGCAATCTTTCAAGCTGGTCAGTCGATGCAGATTTCCGTCCCTATGGCGCCATGTTGGTTGCGGCGGTTCTCAAGCGGAAGGACGTGACCTACACGAACATTTCGCCTGCACAAGCGACATTGAAAGCCAACCGGGCGCTCGGCTTTCGGCTCTTCTCCAGCGGACAATTTACCTTCTTGCCGGCTTTAAGTTCGGCGCAGCGGTCATGTCGCGTGGTCGAAGTGCGTCCCGATCTCCCGGAATTGGCGATGCTGCCCGAGAGTGAGAGATACATACTGTCGGAACACGCCGCGCTGGGCTGCCTGTCGTTGATCTGCATTTGCGACGGAGTAGCGTTCCCCCTGGTGTTGATGCCGCGCCGAATGTTGCACGGTGTTATCCGATGCCACCAAGTCATCTATTGCCGCTCGCTTGCGGATTTGGGCCGCTGCGCCGGCGCGATGGGGCGCTTTCTCTTGCGAAGCGGAATCCTGGTTTGCTTTGTCGACGCCAAGGAGCGGATTCCAGGCTTGGTGGGATGGTACCGCCCCAACAAGGGGCTGAAATACTTCAAAGGTCCCAGACCACCCGCACCTGGAGATCTGACGTTCACCGAACTTGTGATCTTCGGTCCCTGAATCTGCGCTCGCAGATACGCCAAGCCAGGGGCAAAGTGCGCCACCAACGAGCGTTTCTGATCGATAAGCGATGATTTTCATGCCGATCAGCGAAGCGGTCCATGCCACAATCTCGCCCGGTTCCGACCACAATCGGTTAATACGGTGATAAACAATTCCTGCGCACAAAAAGGATTGGGGTAGGGCGTCGCCGGCGTTTCTGGAGTGGGTGCTTTGGCATCGCTGACGTTCATGCTGCGGTGCCTTCGTCGATGCTATAGGGGACAATCAAAATATGCAGACCACGGCGCGCCCGCGTCTTCGTCGCGCTTCCGCTTTCGCGCTGTTTGCCTTGTCGGCAGCCTTTCTTGCAGCATGTGCCGGGCCGCAGCAAAGGGCGATGGTCAACAAGAAACCTCGCTCCAAGGAATATTTTTCCGAAGCCGAATACGGCGTGAAAGCCAGCCCGCGCGTCATGTTCAAGACGTCTCGCGGACGCGACCAGCTCGGCAAGCCCTATCAGGTGCGCGGCAAGTGGTATTATCCGAAGGAAGACAAACGTTACGCCAAGGTTGGCCTCGCATCCTGGTATGGTGAGGCCTTCCACGGCCGGTTGACGGCCAACGGCGAAGTCTACGACATGGCAGATCTGACGGCGGCGCATCCGACCATGCCGCTGCCGAGCTATGCGCGGGTCACCAACATGAAGACCGGCAGCTCGGTGATCGTGCGCGTCAACGACCGCGGGCCCTATCATGATGGACGCATCATCGATGTTTCGAAGCGCGCTGCTGAAATGCTCGATTATGCCAATGTCGGTACGGCCGAGGTGAAGGTTGAATATGTCGGCCGTGCGCCGCTCGAAGGCAATGACGGGCAGTATCTGGTGGCTTCGTATCGTCCAGGCAACAGGGCGCCGGATCCGTCGGACGGTCTGCCCAGCGGCGTCATGGTCGCGATGAATGGGCCGTCGCCAAGCCTGCCGGTGAGCGCTGCTGCCGTGCCGTTCCCCGGTCAGCTGACGAATTCCGGGCAGGGATCCGATGCACGGCCTGTCATGGCGGTGCAAGCATCTGCTTCGGGAGACATTGTACTGCCCGATTTCGGCCCGATCGTGCCGGAGCGTCCGGAGATCAACCTGCCGGCGCAATCGCCGTTCACCATGGCGTCGCTGTCTTACGCCGACGAGCGCGTGCAGCGCGCCTCCAACGCGTTTGCCGGGCTGGATCGCACCGGCATGTCGTCCGCCGAGCTTCTTCAATCGTGGAAGCGGCAAGCCCCTCCAGCCGGGTCGCCCACCGCCTATGTCGCGGCGGGTTCATTCGAGAATGCCGCCGAAGCGGAGCGTGTGGCGGCCCAGCTTTCCAGCTTCGGCAAGACCGAAATCCAGCGCTCGGAACTTGAAGGCAAGGACTGGTACTCGGTCAACCTCTTTGCCGACGGTCGTGGCAGCCTGGACGAGATGCTGCAGGCAGCGTGGTCGCATGGTGCGCCGGATGCGCTTGCTGTACGCAACTGAGCTTGGGGCTGCCTGGTTTTTTCGCGCGCGATTGATCCGCCAGGCAAAAGCCTGATAGCTTCTGCCAACTTGCAAAAGCGCCGGCTCATTGGTCGAACCTGATGAAATCTTTTCACCCTTTCACCGGGCTTGTGGCGCTCGGCCTGCTGCTGCTCTCGCTTGCGCAGGCCTCAGCTCAGCTTTTCGAGACCAAGGCCGCCCAGGCCTTCATGATCGATGCCGAAACCGGAACCGTGCTGTTTTCCAAGGACGCCGACAGGTTGATCCCGCCGGCCTCGCTGGCCAAGCTGATGACCATGGAAGTGGCTTTCGACGCCATCAAATCAGGGCGCATGACGCTCGATGACACCTTCGTGGTGAGCGAGAACGCCTGGCGCAAAGGCGGCGCTCCTTCGGGGACATCGACCATGTTCGCCAAGCTCAAGTCGACGATCCGGCTGGAAGACCTGATCCAGGGCGTGACCGTGCAGGCGGCCAATGACGGCTGTATCGTCATCGCTGAAGGGATGGCCGGGTCCGAAGCAAACTTCGCGGCGCAGATGACCGGGCGTGCCCGCCAGATCGGCTTGCAGAAATCGACTTTCGTCAATTCCACCGGTCTGCCGGCCGATGGGCAGCAAACGAGCGTTCGCGAACTCGCGCTTCTGGCGCTGCATATCTGGCGCAACTACCCGGATCTCTACCGCTATTACGGCCAGAAGGATTTTACCTGGAACAAGATTTCCCAGAGGAACCGCAATCCGCTACTGGCCATGGACATAGGCGCCGACGGGCTCGCGGTCGGTGCCAGCGAGCAATCCGGGTTCGGCATTGTCGGCTCGGTCAGCCACAACGGCACAAGGGTGATCGCGGCGATGAGCGGTCTGGCAAACGACCGTGAGCGGGCTGAGGAAGCGCGAAAGCTGCTCGACTGGGGCGTTCGCTCCTTCGAGAAGACTGAAGTATTCGCCAAGGACGAAGTGGTTGGCGAAGCCCAGGTCTTTGGCGGTGCCAAGTCCGGTGTCGCGTTAAAGGCAAAAGGACCGGTGCAGATCTTCCTGCCGATCACCAACCGCGACAAGCTCACCGCCAGGATCGTCTATGACGGACCGGTGGCAGCGCCGGTGGAGGAGGGGCAGCCGGTGGGTACGCTGCGCGTCTGGATCGGCGATACGCTGAGCCAGGAGACGCCGCTGTTTGCCGCCGAGTCGATCGGTGTCGGTTCGCTTCCGCAGCGCGCGCTCGACGCCGCCAAGGAACTGGCCGTCGGCTGGCTGCGTTAGCACCGTCGCGGTGGACCTTTTTTTCCGCCGGGACTATACGGTCCCCGAAGTATGGACAAAGGCTTTGGCGCGCGGATTTTTCATCACTTTTGAAGGCGGCGAAGGAGCAGGCAAGTCGACGCAGATCGAGCGGCTGGCAAAGAAGATGCGCGCCAAGAAATACGATGTGCTGGTGACACGTGAGCCGGGTGGCTCGCCGGGCGCGGAGGCGGTCAGGCATGTCCTGCTTTCAGGCGCAGCCGAGCCGTTCGGCCCCAAGATGGAAGCTCTGCTTTTCGCCGCTGCGCGTTCCGACCATGTCGAACAGGTCATCCGGCCGGCAGTCGAGCGCGGTTCGGTCGTACTTTGCGATCGTTTCATGGATTCCTCGCGCGTCTACCAGGGCGTCACCGGCGGCCTCGACCCGGCATTCATGGACGCATTGGAGAAGGTCGCCATCAACGGCATGGTGCCGGACATGACACTGATCTTCGACATCGACCCCGCCGAGGGCCTGAGGCGCGCTACCGCCCGGCGGGGCAGCAGTGACGGACCGGACCGCTTCGAGAAAGAAACATTGGCCATCCACCAACGCCGGCGCGAGGCGTTTCTCGCGATCGCCTCAGCTGAACCCGAACGCTGCGTTGTCGTCGATGCCTCAGCCGACCTAGATGCGGTGGAGGATGTCGTTACCGCCGCGGTCTTCGCGGCTCTCGAGAGGATGATGCCGGCGCAAAGAAAGCAGGCGGCGCCAGCATGATTTTCGAACGCATCGCGCCCGAACAGCACGACACGCTGGACGGGGTGCCCGAGCCATCCGAGACGCCGCGTCTTGTCGGTCACCTGCAGGCGGCCAACATGCTCGCCACCGCTTACCGCTCGGGAAAGCTGCCGCACGCACTGATCTTTGCCGGACCGGTTGGCATCGGCAAGGCGACGCTGGCCTTTCACCTGGCGCATCATCTGTTGAAGCACCCGGCCTTCGAGCAGGCGCCGGAAAGCCTTGCCGTTCCAGATCCGGCTTCGTCGCTGTTTCGACAGATCGCCACCGGCGCGCATCCTTCGGTGCTGCATCTTACACGCCCGGCGAACGACAAGACCAAGAGCTTCAAGACAGTGGTCACGGTCGACGAAATCCGCAAGGTCAGCCGTTTTCTGTCGCTGACCTCGCACGACGGCAGCTACCGGGTGGTTATCGTCGATCCCGCCGACGACATGAACACCAATGCTGCCAATGCCTTGCTGAAGAATCTTGAAGAGCCACCCGCGCGCACCTTATTCATCCTCATCGTCCATGCGCCGGGCAGTCTGCTGCCGACGATCAGGTCGCGCTGCCAGATGGTGCGGTTGGCGCCGCTCGATGCCGAGAGCTTGATGACGGTTCTGGAGGGCATCGAGCCGCCGCCACCGGAGGATCCTGCGGCGCGCGCGGCGCTGGCGGAGCGGTCAGGGGGCAGCGCGCGCAATGCGATCCTGTTGACGCAGTATGGCGGGCTCGAAATCGCCGCCACCCTCGACGCTCTGGTGATGTCCAAGAAGTTAGATGTCGCGGCGGCCTACCGTCTTGCCGAGGCGGTCGCCGGCCGCGACCAGGCGATCCCGTTCGAGATATTCAATCGCCGTGCGCTTGATCTGCTGTCGGCCGGCGCCAGCCAGGCCGCGCTCGTCGGCGATCTCGCGCGAGCCAAAACGCTGTCGGATACTTGGCACGCGGCTTTGAACGCTATATCTGAAACCGAGACCTACAACCTCGACAAAAAGCAGCACGCCCTGACCATGATCGACCGCCTGAATTCTGCAATGCGAATGTGACGGCCGCTGGCGTGGCTTTTGAAGCCCCTGAGTATTGATTCCCAATCAATCGCAGGAACTTCGAAGCCACCACATTGGCGTCGGATGGCAATTGCCGTTTCGATGCGATATCTCACCGCGACATCTTTCATTCAGACATTCATGACGGCTCATCCATGGCACGCGAAAAATACTACGTCACGACGCCGATTTTCTATCCGAACGGCAAGCCGCATATCGGCCATGCCTACAATGTCATCGCCAGCGACACGCTGGCCCGCTTCCAGCGGCTCGATGGCAAGGACGTCTTCTTCGTCTCGGGAACCGACGAGCACGGTTTGAAGATGCAGCAGACGGCGGACGCCGAAGGCCTGACGCCGAAAGCGCTTGCCGATCGCAACTCGGCGATCTTCCGCTCGATGCTCGAAGCGACCGGTTGCTCGAACGACGTTTTCATCCGCACCACCGAAGAGCGTCATTACAAGGCCTGCCAGGCGATCTGGACGCGCATGGCTGAGAATGGCGACATCTACCTCGACCGCTACAGTGGCTGGTATTCGGTGCGGCAGGAAGCCTATTTCGACGAGGCCGAAACCAAGGTCGGTGACGACGGCGTGCGCCGCGAACCGCTCGGCTCGCCTGTCGAATGGACCGAGGAAGAGAGCTATTTCTTCCGCCTTTCCGCCTATCAGGACAGACTGCTCGCGCTCTATGAGAACAGCCCCGAGTTCGTCGGACCGGCGGAGCGGCGCAATGAAATCATCAGCTTTGTCAAATCCGGCCTGAAGGATCTGTCGATCTCGCGCACCACATTCAAATGGGGCGTGCCGGTGCCCGGCGATGAGAAGCATGTGATGTATGTCTGGGTCGATGCCCTAACCAATTACATCACCGCCGCCGGTTATCCGGATCCGACCAATGAGAGATGGTCTTTCTGGCCGGCGAACGTCCACGTCATCGGCAAGGATATCATCCGCTTCCACGCGGTCTACTGGCCGGCATTCCTGATGTCGGCCGGCATCGAATTGCCGAAGCGCGTGTTTGCGCATGGTTTTCTGTTCAACCGTGGCGAGAAGATGTCGAAGTCGGTCGGCAATGTCGTCGACCCGTTCGCGATGATCGAGCACTACGGCCTCGACCAAGTGCGCTATTTCTTCATGCGCGAAGTGCCGTTCGGCCAGGACGGCAGCTACAGCCATGATGCAATCGTCAACCGCACCAATGCCGACCTCGCCAACGATCTCGGCAATCTGGCGCAGCGCTCGCTGTCCATGATCGCCAAGAACTGCCGCGGCGTGGTGCCTAAGCGCGGCGAATTGAGCAATGCCGACAAAGCGATCCTCGATCAGGCAGATACCGCCCTTGTCACGGCGCGCAGGACGATGGCCGACCAGGGCATCCACTTTGCTCTGGCGGCGATCTTTGGCGTGGTGGCCGAAGCCAACCGCTATTTCGCCGGGCAGGAGCCATGGGCACTGAAGAAGACCGATCCGGCGCGCATGGAAACGGTACTGTGGACGACCGCTGAGGTGATCCGGCGTGTCGGGTTGCTGTGCCAGCCCTTCATTCCGCAGTCGGCGGCAAAGCTACTAGACCTTTTGGCGGTGCCGGCCGGCAGCCGTAATTTCGAGCATGTCGCGGAAGGCCATTCGCTGGTATCCGGTACGCCGCTGCCGGCGCCGGAACCGGTATTTCCACGCTATGTCGAGCAAACGGATACAAGCGCCTGATGCTGGTCGACAGTCACTGCCATCTCGACTTTCCGGATTTCGCCGAAGAGCGGGCGGCCATTGTCGCCCGCGCCCTAGCGGCCGGCATCGGCCGAATGGTGACGATCTCGACGAGGGTGAAGCGATTTAACCAAGTGCTTGAGATTGCAGAGACTTTCGATGAGGTCTATTGCTCGGTCGGCACCCATCCGCATAATGCGGCCGAAGAGCTTGATGTCACTGTCGATGATCTGGTGCGGCTCTCTGCTCATCGCAAAGTGGTGGCGATCGGCGAGGCCGGACTCGACTATTTCTACGATCATGCGCCGCGCGACGCACAGGCGCAGGGCTTTCGCACCCACATCGCCGCGGCGCGCGTGACCGGTCTGCCGCTGGTCATCCATTCGCGCGACGCCGACGACGACATGGCTAATATCCTCGAAGAAGAAACAGGGAAGGGCGCCTTCCCCTTCATCCTGCACTGTTTTTCGTCGGGACGCCGGCTGGCCGAGATCGGCGTGGCGCTCGGCGGGTACGTCTCGTTTTCCGGAATCCTGACCTTCAAGAACTCCGCCGAGCTGCGCGCCGTCGCCGCCGATGTGCCGCGCGACCGTCTGCTGGTCGAAACCGACGCGCCATACCTGGCGCCGATCCCGTTTCGCGGCAAGCGCAATGAGCCCGCCTATGTCGCGCATACAGCCAAGGTGCTGGCCGAGACGATCGGCGTCAGCGATGCCGAGATCGCTGACATCACCACGGATAACTTCATCCGGCTGTTCAGGAAAATGCCGCGCCCGAGCGCGACGGGCGCCTGACGCATGAGCGACCGGTTACGTCTTACCGTCCTCGGCTGCGGCTCATCGCCGGGCACGCCACGCATCACCGGCGACTGGGGCAATTGCGATCCCGCAAATCCCCGGAACCGGCGCACGCGCACCGCAGCGCTTGTCGAGCGGATCGCGGCGAATGGCGCCCGGACCACGGTCGTCATCGACACCGGCCCGGATTTCCGCGAGCAGATGCTGCTGGCATCCGTCAAGCGCATCGATGCGGTGGTCTATACACATCCGCATGCCGACCATATCCACGGCATCGACGATCTGCGCGGCTTCGTGCTCGAGCAGCGCCACCGGATCGACATCCATGCGGATCAGGCTACCATGCTGCGCCTACGCGAGGCGTTCCGCTACTGTTTCGAAACACCGCAAGGCAGTTCGTATCCGCCGATCGTCAACGCCCATATCATCGACCACCACAGGCCGGTGGTAATCGCAGGCGAGGGCGGCGCCCTCACCCTCGAACCGCTGCTGCAGCTCCATGGCGACATCACCTCGCTGGGTTTCCGCATCGGCGGGCTGGCCTATTGCCCTGACGTCAGCGACTTTCCGGAGGCGACCGCCAAGCGTTTGCGCGGGCTGGACATGCTGGTCATCGACGCGCTGCAATACACCGTCCATCCGAGCCATCTGTCGCTTGGCCAGGCGCTTGGCTGGATCGAAGGACTGGCGCCGAAGAACGCGGTGCTGACGCATATGCATGTTCCGCTCGACTACGCCACGGTAATGGCCGAGACGCCGGCCAACGTCGAGCCTGCTTATGACGGCATGACGATCGAAATCCCTTACGAATCAGCGTGAAGGGCGAGGTTTTTACGGCTGGGTTCGCGGGTTTGGATCTCGCGGAGTGCTATCTTCACGCCACATCCAATCGGCTACGCCAGTTCCATAATGTATCTTATGCGACTAAAGGCTATAGCATCCGTTGGCGGCGAGATTAGACCGTTCACTCTTAGACATTCGCAACAGCGCTGTGGGGCAACGGGCATGCTAGGATTGCGAATCATGAAGACGCTTCCGCTGCTTGCAGGTCTTGCCCTCACCCTCGCCTGCGCGCTCACCGATGCGCGAGCTCAGGATGTCAGTCGTACGCCAGGCGAGAACGACCTGGCTTTCGTCAAACGTGTTGTTGGGTTCGCCGACAATGCTGATCCGCACACCACAGCCGTGAGCTGGAACGGCCTCCAGACACTCTTCGTCGATTACCAGACCGCCGAGGAATATCCGGAACGCCCGCTCGTCGCGCTGCAACGGCTAGCTGACAACAGATATCGCGCAATCCAGGTCACGCTCGGTGAACAAGAGGGCGACACACCGGACATCGCGCTCGGCCTCGCCAACGCCGACCACGACCCGGCAAAGGAACTGATCGTGATACTTTCCTGGGCTCAGATGCACTACGATGTCGAAGGGACGCTCTACGAAGTTCGCATCTTCGATGGCCCCAAGCCAGGCCAGAAGGCGCTGACTCAATTGAAAGCGAGCCGGAAGTTCGACGCCACATGCGACTGCCATTGGCGCGACGGCACAACGAAGCACTTCCGCTTCAAGACGATCGCAGCGGTCAAGGCTGAACTGAAGCGCCTGGGTTATTAGCCGCCGGCGAGGGCTCGCTTCCCGGATGTTGCCCTCGCCATCTCGCCTATGCTTACCCGCAATCGTCCCCAGCGCCGGTACAGGCACAGTCTGGGTCGCTCATCAGAACTCCATATCACCGAAGTCACCGCCATTGTCGGAGCTGGCATCGCCTGCCTGATCGGCTTCGTCCGGCTGCGGCGTCGGCTGTTCAGCTGCCTTCGCTTCGCTGCCGCCAAACACGCCGGCGATCGCGTTGCCGAGCAGCACGCCGCCCGCCACGCCCATCGCGGTCTGCGCGGCGCCGGCAAGAAAACCGCCGCCTGCCCGCTGTGGCGTGTCCTGCGGCCCTTCAGTTGCAACGGAGGCGGTGCGCCCTACCCGCGGAACCGAGCCTGAGCGCCTGCCGTCGCTGCGGCCGAAGAAGCCGCTGAGCGGTCCACCGCCGGCCGGCTGCCGCGCCTGCTCCTCCAGTTCTTCTATGCGCGCCTGAGCTGCGTTCAGGGCCTGCTCCTGCACCACGATCGTCTGGGCCATGTAATATGGCGCCCCAGGCTGCTGGGTGATCTGGTCCTGGATGAAGCGCTCTGCTTCGGCATCGCGCGGGGGCGCCTGGCGCTCGGCGCTTGCCAACTTCTCGAAGAGCTGTCCGATCGCTTGCTGATCGTTTCTGTCCATGATGTCCAACTCCGGTCTTGGTTCAACGCCGGCTATTCGCGCTCGCCGGTGAAGTTCAACAGCAGTTGGAAGATGTTGATGAAGTTCAGATAGAGCGAGAATGCACCGAAGACAGCGAGTTTCTGCTGTGATTCCGCGCCGAAGTTTTCCGCATACTGCTCCTTGATCGTCTGGGTATCCCAGGCGGTGAGGCCGATGAAGACGGCGATGCCGATCACAGAGATCGCGAATTGGAGCGCGGTCGAGCCCAGGAAGATATTGATGATGCTGGCGATCACCACGCCGATCAGGCCCATGATCAGGAACGACGAAAACTGCGTCAGGTCGCGTTTGGTCGTGTACCCGTAAAGGCTGGTCGCGCCGAACATGGTGGCGGCGATGAAGAAGGTGCGTGCGATGCTGGTGCCGGTAAAGACCAGGAACACGGAAGCCAGCGACAGGCCCATGACCGCGCAGAATGCCCAGAACATCGCCTGGGCGCCGGCTGCCGACATCGCCTGCATCCGAAACGAGAACAAGAGCACAAAGGCCAGCGGGGCCAGCATCACCACCCATTTCAGCGGTGTGGAGAAGATCGGCACGTAAAGAGCGGGCGTGGAAGCCACCACGAACGCGATCACGCCCGTAACGACGAGGCCAAGGCCCATATAGTTATAGACGCGCAGCATGTGCCGGCGCAGGCCTTCATCGTAGACGGCTCCGGCTCGGGCTCCGGCCCCGATATATCCGAGATTGTTCATGTGGTTCTCCTTCTTGCAGGTCGATCAGTAAAGCGTTTTGGCGAGGGCTTCGGCCGTGCGATCGAGACCGCCGACATCGCTGCGTCCGACGACCGCGTAGGCGACCTCGCCGATCTGGAAATAAGCCGAGGAAACTTCGCCCGAGGGAACGACGGTCGGCTTGACGACGTCGAATGTTCCGGGCCTGATCGCGAACAACGAGACCAGCCCCATCTCTTTCGTCTCGACAGCCATCTCGACGCTCGGTCCGAATTGCGATGGATAGATCTGCACGTCACGGACCGTCCAGTCCGCTGGCAGCGATGGCATCACGATCGCCGTCGCGGCGCCGATTTCGTCGGCATTGTAGCCGGGCGCCTCGAGTTGTGACGACATCGCCTCGCGCACGAGCGTCGTGCGGTGCGCCCGGACCGCGTCCTCCACATAGGCGGGCGGATGGGTCGAAGCGACGACTTCCGTCACCGATATCGGTCCGATGAGCCCGTTCGCAAGCCAGCCGGCAGCGACGAAGACAGCGACTGCCGCAGCTCGCTGCAAAGCACCAAGGACGCGGCCGCGCGCCAATCCCCGCTCCAGCCGCCGTGCAGCATCGGCCGTCGCGGGCCGCGCCATGCCTTTCGATCCGGCAAGTGCCACGCGCAATTCGTCACGCATCCGTAAGTCGGACATCACCCGCGCGGCCGCGTCCGGGCGGGCCGAAAGGAACGCCTCGACCTCGATGCGACGAGCCACGTCCAGCTGATCGTCGACATAGGCGTCGAGATCGGCGTCGGTCACGGGATCGCGCAGTTGGTTCATGATCCACCTCCGACGATCTTCAGATGGCCTTTCGCGCGTGCCGGCACCGCGTCCTCCATCTCGCGCAGGGCCGCACGCGCCCTGCCGATGCGCGACATCAGCGTGCCAAGCGGCACGCCACTCACCTCAGCGGCCTGGCTGTAGCTAAGCCCCTCGATGGCGACGAGATGCAACGCCGAACGCTGCTCCTCCGGCAATTCGAAAAACGCTTCGCGCACCTGCGCCAGACGGACCGAATGTTCCTGCGGCGCCGGGACATTCGCCTCGGCGAGATAGCCGGCCTGTTCGATGCGCATTGCTTCGGATTTGCGGGACCGCAAGCCGTCGATGAACGCGTTGTGGACGATCGACAGCAGCCATACGCGAAGGTTTCCGCCGGAGCGGAAGCTGCCGCGTCGCTCATAGGCACGCACCAGCGCATCATGCACCAGATCCTCTGCATCGGCGCTGTCGCGCGTCAGCGAGCGTGCATAGCGGCGCAGCGAACCGAGCTGTCCCAGAATATCGAAGCGTGGCATCGGCCGTTTCATGTCCTGTTTACGGAGCAGGTCGGGATGTTAATCCCGCTCTCCCCGAAATTTTCTTACGGCTCGCCGCGTTCTCGTCCTGGGAGAAATCGGGCCCGCTCTCGCCCGCCAGATAGTATCGGCCGCCCTCGAGGCAAACCGGCGCCGAGTTGGCGCATATGAAACTGCTGGCAAAGTACGGCCGGTTTGCGTATCACTCCGCCGCCAACGGAACCTTATCGAATGTTCGAAAATCTCCAGCCCGCGCCTGCCGACAAGATCCTGGCCTTGATCGGTCTCTATCGCGCCGACCCGCGTCCCGACAAGGTCGATCTTGGGGTCGGCGTTTATAGGGATCGCGACGGCAAGACGCCGGTGATGCGCGCGGTGCGCGAAGCCGAAAAGCGGCTGCTGCAGGGCCAGGATACCAAGACCTATCTCGGCCTTGCCGGCGATACCGCCTTCAACGCGGCGATGGCCAGGTTGGTGTTCGGCCCAGCCGCCGACATGACGCGCATTCGTGCGGCGCAGGCGCCAGGCGGCTCCGGCGCGCTGCGGCTGGTAGCAGAGCTGCTGAAAAGGACCCGCACCGACGCGATGGTCTGGCTGTCGGATCCGACATGGCCGAACCACATGCCGGTGATGCGCGCCGCTGGCCTGCAGACACGCGAATATCCGTATTTCGACGCTGCTTCTGGTGCGGTTCGCTTCGACGACATGCTGAATGCATTGAGAACCGCGAATCCTGGCGACGTCGTATTGTTGCATGGCTGCTGCCATAACCCGACAGGCGCCAATCTAGACATCTCGCAATGGGCTGCCATTGCCGATCTTGTCGTTGAGCGCGGCCTGCTGCCCTTTGTCGACATCGCCTATCAGGGCTTTGGCGAGGGACTTGATGCGGATGCCGCCGGCTTGCGCCTTCTGGCGGCAAAAGTTCCGGAAATGGTCGTTGCCTCGAGCTGCTCGAAGAACTTTGCCGTCTATCGCGACCGAGTCGGTGCAGCGCTGATCATGGCGAAAGGTGGCGCGCAGGCGGATTTGGCGATGGGCCAGATGCTGTCGGCGGCGCGCGCCATGTATTCGATGCCGCCGGACCACGGCGCGGCGGCGGTGCGCATCGTGCTTGAAGACCCCGCATTGCGTTCCGACTGGGAGGCAGAGCTTGAAGAGATGCGGCTGCGCATGCTGCGGCTGCGCGTCCAGTTCGCCGAGGCGCTGCGGCGGCAGTCCAACTCCGACCGTTTCGATTTCGTCGCCAGCCATCGCGGCATGTTTTCCCGGCTTGGCCTGTCGGAAGCGCAAGTCGAGCGGCTGCGCGCCGAGCATGCCATCTATATGGTCGGCGACAGCCGCATCAACGTTGCCGGCCTGCCCGAGGACGGCATGGATGCGCTCGCCAAGGCGATAGTCTCCGTGCTCGACTGATACTTTTTGCTAGTTAGGATCTTTTCCGGAAACCGGCTTCCACTTTCGGATCATGGTCTGGCCGCCCATCTGTGGACAAGACGCCCTCGCCGGCTGAAGCTGTTGGCCGCGCGGCCGGGTACAGGATAGCGTTTCCCAGATGAAACCCTCGAAAGACATTTCCCGGCTGATCGAGATCATGGCAGCGCTGCGGGCGCCGGAAACCGGCTGCCCGTGGGATATCGAGCAGGACTTTTCGACAATCGCGCCGTACACGATCGAGGAAGCCTACGAAGTGGCGGACGCCATTGCGCGCGGCGATCTGGACGATCTGCGGGATGAACTCGGCGATCTCCTGCTGCAAGTGGTCTACCACGCGCAAATGGCCGAGGAGGCCGGCGAATTTTCATTCGGCGATGTAGTCCAGGCCATCACCACAAAAATGATTCGCCGCCACCCCCATGTCTTCGGCGACAACAAGGCGCGCAGCGCCGGCATGGCCAAGGGCATGTGGGAAAAGATCAAGGCAGAGGAAAAGGCGGAGAAGCGCAGTGCGCGCCTCGCCCGTGGGCTCGACCCGGAAGACCATGGCAAGGGCTTTCTCGACAGCGTGCCGGTCGCCCTGCCCGCCCTGACCCGGGCGCTCAAACTGCAGGAAAAGGCCGCCCGCGTCGGCTTCGACTGGAGCGAGGCGGCACCGATCCTCGAAAAGATAGAGGAGGAGATCGGCGAATTGCGAGAAGCGCTGGCCAAAGGCGACAGCGCGCCGATCAAGGATGAGTTCGGCGACATGCTGTTTGCGGTCGTCAATCTCGGCCGGCACCTCAAAATTGATTCCGAAGCGGCACTCAGCGGCACCAACGAAAAATTCCGATCGCGCTTCCACTATGTCGAGCGGACGCTGCAAGCGTCGGGAAACAGCCTCGAAGAGGCGACGCTGGACGAGATGGAAGCGCTCTGGCAGCAGGCAAAAAGCGCGAAGTAAACGCCTCTACCCGTTGTTTTGACGGCGCAATCGGCTTTCGATCTCCTGCCGAGCGCTGTGTGTAGCCTTGAGCGCGACGGTTACGCTGCCATCCTCATTGTCGTCGCGCGAGATGATGTCGCCGTTGCGGTAAAGCCAGTCGACGACGCCGAGTTGGTCGGGCTTGAGTGTGACGGTGAACGTCTCCAGTTCGCCCGACATCATCGTCTCGATGATCGCCTTCAGCGCATCGATGCCCTCGCCGGTTACCGCCGATATGGCGATCGGCGGTGCCTTCTTGCCGTCAGCACCATCGGCAAGCAGCCGCGCCCGGTTGCCCTCGTCGAGCCGGTCGATCTTGTTCCATACTTCGATGACGCGCTTGCTATCGCGGGCATCGACGCCGAGATCGGCAAGGATGCGCTCGACATCTTCGGCCTGCGCGGCCGTATCGGGATCGGAGATGTCGCGCAGATGAATGACGAGGTCTGCCTCGACCACTTCCTCCAGCGTCGCCCTGAAGGCCGCGACCAGATGCGTTGGCAGGTCGGAAATGAAGCCGACCGTATCGGAAAGGATGATCGGCGTGCCGTGCGGCAGGCGCACGCGGCGCAGCGTCGGGTCGAGCGTGGCAAACAGCATGTCTTCGGCCAGCACCCCTGCTCCGGTCATCCGGTTGAACAGAGTCGACTTGCCGGCATTGGTGTAGCCGACGATCGCCACCACCGGAAATGGCACCTTCTTGCGCTTGGCGCGGTGCAGGTCGCGGGTGCGGCGCACAGTTTCGAGCTCGTGCTTCAGCTTGGTGATCTTGTCCTGCAGCACACGCCGATCCGACTCGATCTGGGTCTCGCCAGGGCCGCCGAGAAAGCCGGCGCCGCCACGCTGGCGCTCGAGGTGGGTCCAGCTCCGCACAAGGCGGCCTTTCTGGTAGTTGAGATGGGCAAGATCGACCTGCAGCGTGCCTTCCTTGGTGCGGGCGCGCTCGCCGAAAATCTCCAGGATCAGCCCGGTGCGGTCGAGCACCTTGGCGTTCAACTCTTTTTCGAGGTTGCGCTGCTGTACCGGGGTCAGCGGATGATCGACAATGACCACTTCCGCGTGGCCCTCTTTGACGATCTCAGCGAACTCCGCCACCTTGCCGCTGCCGAGCAAGGTCGCCGGGCGTGGATCGTTGACGGTCACCACCGCCGTGTGGACCAGGTCGAGGTCGATGGCGCTGGCGAGGCCGACGGCCTCGTCGCGACGAGCCTCGGCGGAACGGGTCAGGCGGGGGCGGTTGGTGTCGTCGTCGCCACGCGGCTGCCGGGTAAGCACCGGCACGATTACCACCGCCCGGGTCGGGCCGTTGGCCTCTGTCCCGGTCTGATGTGCTGGTTTTCCGCGAACGCGGCGGTCCGCGTCTTTCTCACGTGCCAATCAGGCGCCCTGGCTTTCCTCACCATCGAACATCTGAACCGGCTGGCTCGGCATGATCGTGGAAATAGCGTGCTTGTAGACAAGCTGGGAATGGCCGTCGCGACGCAGCAGAACGCAGAAATTGTCGAACGAAGTGACCACGCCGGTCAGCTTCACGCCGTTGATGAGAAAGATGGTGAGTGGATTTTTGCTCTTGCGAACTGAATTCAGGAACAGGTCCTGAAGATTTTGCGATCGTTCCGCCATTGTTCTTGTCTTTCGCCGATCCCCTTCGGTTTGCAGGCCAATGCGCCAAATTAGCCGGCACATGTCAAGCACGCAAACACCATCTTGCCGTCAGTAACGACAAGCAGAACGAGATATATTGATGTTCATTCCATCTGTGCGGTTATCAGGCTGGACTTTTTTCCGCAACGTCAAAAAAGGCCTGCCGTAATGAAACTGTTATCGAGCCCGGGTGGCCGTTGGCGACGGGAGCGCCATCGATCGCCACCACCGGCATGGCAATCGTGGTCGCGGAGCTGATGAAAACCTCGCGCGCGGCCTTGGCTTCGGCCACCGAAAAACCGCGCTCCTCGATCTTCAGGCCGAGCTTGGCGGCCACGTCGAACAGCGTCGTACGGGTGATGCCGCGCAGGATGCCGTGCTCGGCCGGCCGCGTCACCAGCACGCCATCCCCGGTGATGATCCAGGCGTTCGACGATCCACCTTCCTTGACGGTGCCGTCGACATCGACGAACCAGGCCTCCTGAGCGCCGGCTTCCTTGGCTTTCTGCTTGGCCAGCACGTTCGGCAGCAGGCCGACCGACTTGATATCGACCCGATCCCACCGGTTCTCCGGCACTGTGATAACCCGGATCCCGCTCTCGGCCCGCTTCGCGGCAGCTGCAGGATCGGCTTTTTTGGCAGTCACCACCAGCGACGGCTTCGTCTCCGCCGGCGGGAAGAAAAACTCGCGGCTGGCGACCCCGCGTGTCACCTGGACATAGACCAGGCCGTCGACGACATGGTTGCGGCGCACCACCTCGCGCATGACGAGCGGCAGCACGCCGCGCGTGATCGGCCAATCGATCGAGAGTTCGGCAAGTGAGCGGTTCAATCGGGCGAGATGGCGGGGCATGTCGACGATGAAGCCTCGTGCCACCTCGCAGACCTCGTAGACGCCGTCGGCGAATTGATAGCCACGGTCCTCGATATGCACGGAAGCTTCGGCGTGAGCGACGTAGCGCCCGTTCACATACGCAATGCGCGGCATGGCTAACCCCTGAAAGAAGTCCAGCTTTCTTATGCGATTCCAAGACCGCCGTAACCGATAATTGCGTGGGCCACGACTGGTTTGGCTGTCAGACGCCCAGCGACTTCAGCTTGCGGTGCAATGCAGAGCGTTCCATGCCGATAAACTCTGCCGTCTTCGAGATATTGCCGCCAAAACGGTTGATCTGGGCGATCAGATAGTCCTTCTCGAATTGTTCGCGCGCTTCCCGCAGCGGCAGCGCCATTATGTGCTGATCGGATTTGTTTGGAGTGCGCGGCATGACGTCGCCGATCTCGGCAGGCAGGAGATCGGCGGTGATCGGCGCATCGACATCGTCGCCGCGCGCCAGGATCATCAGCCGCTCGACATTGTTGCGCAACTGGCGAACGTTGCCCGGCCAGTTATGCGCCTGCAGCACCGCCAGCGCGTCGTCGCCGATGCGGCGCGGCTTGATGCCGGCCTGGCGAGCGATCTGCTTCATGAAATTGTCGACCAGATAAGGAATGTCCTCGCGACGCTCGGCCAGTCCCGGCACCATGACCGGAACCACGGCCAGGCGATGATAAAGGTCCTCACGGAAACGGCCGTCGGCGATCATGGCTTCCAGGTTCTGCGAGGTCGACGAGACGATGCGCACGTCGACCTTGACCCGCTTGGTGCCCCCTACCCGCTCGAACTGCTGTTCGACCAGCACGCGCAGGATCTTGTTTTGCGTCTCACGCGGCATGTCGGCCACTTCATCGATGTAGAGAATGCCGCGATGGGCTTCCTCCAGCGCGCCGACCTTGCGTTCGACGCCGTTCGATTCGGTGCCGAACAACTCGATCTCCATACGCTCAGGCGTGATGTTGGCGGCGCTCAGCGTCACAAACGGTGCACTCTTGCGCGCCGACAGTGCGTGGATGGCGCGCGCCGCCAGTTCCTTGCCCGAGCCGGAGGGGCCGATAATCATGACGCGGCTGTTGGTCGGCGCGACGCGCTCGATGGTCTGGCGCAATTGGCTCATTGCCGACGACATGCCGATGAGGTCGAAAGTCTCGCCGCTGCGCAGCTTGAGATCCGAAACCTCGCGTCTCAATTTGGAGGTTTCGAGCGCCCGTTCGGCAATGAGGATCAGCCTGTCGGCCTTGAATGGCTTTTCGATGAAATCATAGGCGCCGCGGCGGATGGCCGAGACTGCCGTTTCGATGTTGCCGTGGCCCGAGATCATTACCACCGGCAGGTTCGGGTGCATCGTCTTGATCTCGTCCAGCAAGGCCAGGCCATCGAGCCGCGAGCCCTGCAGCCAGATGTCGAGGAAGATCAGCCTGGGTGCCCGGTCGGCGACCGCCGCCAGCGCGCTGTCGGCATCAAACGCCGTGCGTGTTTCGTGACCTTCGTCGCTCAGGATACCGGCGACGAGTTCGCGGATGTCTTCCTCGTCATCGACGATGAGAATATCAGACGCCATTACCGACCTTTTCAGTTTCTTTTTCGTGTTCCGTCTTGCCCTCGCCGCGTACCGGAACGGTGGCGGCAACCGGCAGGATGATGCTGATCATTGCACCCCGCCCATCGTGGAAGTCCGCTGGTGCATCGTGCAATTCGAGTCGCCCGCCATGGTCCTCCACGATCTTCTTGACGATAGCGAGGCCAAGCCCGGTGCCTTTCTCGCGTGTCGTCATGTAAGGCTCGAGCAAGCGCTGCCGGTTCTCGCGCGGCAAGCCCCTGCCGTTGTCGATGACGTCGATTCGAATCGCGCCATTCTGACGCCCGGCTTGAATCCGGATTATGCCGTGCGGACGATCCTCTGCATCAAGTCCGTCGATGGCTTCGGCAGCATTCTTGATGACGTTGCCGAAAGCCTGCGCCATCAGCCGGCTGTCGAACGTGCCTTTGAGCGGCTCATTGCCGAAGACGCGCTCGAAGGTGATGTCGGCCCGGCTCACTTCGACCAGGAACGAGGCTTCGCGCAACGAATCGCGCAGATCGATGGCCTTCATTTCCGGTTTCGGCATGCGGGCGAACGCCGAGAACTCGTCGACCATGCGGCCGATGTCCTCCACTTGCCGGATGATGGTGTCGGTGCATTGATCGAAAACCTCACGGTCCTCGGTGATGACCTTGCCGTAACGGCGCTTGATGCGCTCGGCCGAAAGCTGGATCGGCGTCAGCGGGTTCTTGATCTCGTGGGCTATGCGCCGCGCCACGTCGGCCCATGCAGAGGAACGCTGTGCCTGGACCAAATCGGTAATGTCGTCGACTGTCACGACGTAGGATTTATCCTCCGAACCGTCGTCGCCGGCTTCAATCGTGATCTGCACGTTGAAGGTCCGTTCGGTGCCGGCACGATAGAAGGTGACCTGTTCGCGATAGACCGGCTTGCCCGATTTGCGGCCGATCTCGAAGACGCGGCCGACATGCGGCAGCACGGCGGAAAGGTTCTGCCCTAGCGCTGCCGTGGCGGATATGGCCAGCATCGTTTCGGCCGAACGGTTGACGATGGTGACGATGCCATATGGATCGACGCCGATGACCCCGGCGGTGACGCCGGCAAGCACCGCCTCCGAAAAGCGCCGCCGCTCGTCGATCAAATCCTTGGCCGACAGGATCTCGTTGCGCTGCGATTTCAGCTCCATCAGCATCTTGTTGAAGGTGTCGCCGAGCGAGGCGACGTCACCGTCGGAGGGGCGGACAGGCACGGCTACGTCGAGATTGCCGGTGGCGACCTCATCGGCCGCGCCGATGAGCTGACGAATCGGCCGCACCAGGCGGTCGGCCACCGCAATGCCGGTCCAGATGGCAGACAGGATGATGATCAGCGTCAGCGACAGATAGGGAAGCGCGAAAGCCACTTGCGAGGTGCGGCGATTGTCTTCGAGACCGCGATATTCGGCGGTGTTGGATTTGACGATCTGCCGTGCCTTGATCACCTCGGGATCGACGAGGCGGATGGTGTAGAGATAGAGCCCGTCGATCTCGCGCAGCTTGACGATCGCACCCATGATGTTGCGGGTGCGCGGCTCTATCAGCACCGGCTTGCCGTCGGCAGCGCTTGCCACGGCGCCCTCAGGCGGCTCCGGCATGGCAAAGTCCGCGTCGGTCTTGGCGCTCATAACGAAGGAACCATCGGGCTTGATGAGTGCTGCGTGCGCCAGCGAGCGTCCCACCGCCTCCTTGTTCATGAGATCGAGGAACCCGGTGCGATCGAGACCGTAGAGCGTGCGCGAAGCGTCGAGGTCGTAAGCCATCGACAACGTCGTGCCCTGAAGATTTCGCGCGTTTTCCTGCACATAGGCGTCGGCGATCGACAACGACGAATTGACGATCGTCTTGGTGCGGATCTCGAACCAGCGGTCGAGGCCGATGTCGAGCGTGATCGACGCGATGATCGCCACCATGATCGCGGGGATGGCGGCGACCAGCGCAAACATCGCCACAATGCGCACATGCAGGCGCGACGCAGCCTTGCCGTGCCGGCGTGCCATCAGGATGCGATGCACCTCGCGGCCGACCAGCAAGATCAGAAACAGGACGAACGCCGCATTAAGCGCAATCAGCGCCAGCGTCGTCCTCGCGTCGGGCGTGATCGGCGTCGCGCCGACCAGAATGGCGAAGGAGATCGCCGCCGTCACCAGCGCACCGGCAACGGCGATCACGCCCGGCAGCGCAAGCAGCCGGCGACCGTCTCGCGCGCCGGTATTGCTGAAAAGCGATTTGCTCAGTGTCGGTGCGTGCAGGGCCATGTCGCCGTCTAGAGCCAGTGATTGCGTCGGATGTATGCAACGCATTGTGGCGATTATGCAACAAGTGTGGCCGAGACGGAAATCTTTCGGCAATCGATCCCCTGGAAAGCGCTCTTAAAGGGATTCGTCTAGACCTGCCTGGACGACTTGTAGACGTTGACGCCGAGTTCGCGAATCTTCTTGCGCAGCGTGTTGCGGTTGAGCCCCAGCAATTCCGCAGCCTTGATCTGGTTACCGCGCGTTGCGGTCATCGAGGCGAGGACCAGCGGATATTCGACCTCGGAGAGGATTCGCTGATAGAGCCCGGCCGGGGGCAAGTCGCCGGCAAACGAGGCAAAATAGCGTTGCAGGAAATGCTCCACCGCCTGGCCGATGGAAAGGTCGTCGGGAATGAGGTTGCCGCCACCTGGAACGACAGGCCTTTCGCCGGTCTTCAACTCCGCCTCGATGATCTCCGCGGAGATCTCGTCCTGCGAATACAGTGCGGCCAGCCTGCGGATGAGATTTTCGAGTTCGCGCACATTACCGGGCCATGGGTAGCGCTTCATCAGCTCGATGCCGCCGGTGGAAATGCGCTTGGTCTGCAAGCCTTCACTGACGCCGAGCTTGAAGAAGTGGCGGACGAGGTCCGGAATGTCCTCCGAGCGCTCGCGCAGCGCCGGCAGCCTGAGCGGCACAACGTTCAAGCGGTAGAACAGGTCCTCGCGGAAAAGCCCCTGATTGATCAGCGTGCGCAGGTCCTTGTTGGTGGCAGCCACGATGCGCACGTCGGTCTTGATCGGCGTTCGGCCGCCGACCGTGGTGTATTCGCCCTGCTGCAGCACACGCAGCAGCCGCGTCTGCGCTTCCATCGGCATGTCGCCGATCTCGTCGAGGAAGAGCGTGCCGCCTTCGGCCTGCTCGAAACGGCCAGTGGAGCGGTTCTGTGCGCCAGTAAAGGCGCCCTTCTCGTGCCCGAATAGTTCCGATTCGATCAGGTCGCGTGGGATCGCCGCCATGTTGATGGCGACGAAGGGGCCACCACGACGACGGCCATATTCATGCAGCGCGCGCGCCACCAGTTCCTTGCCGGTACCCGATTCGCCCGAGATCATCACCGTCAGGTCGGTCTGCATCATGCGCGCCAGCATGCGGTAGATGTCCTGCATGGCCGCCGAGCGGCCGACCAGCGGCATCGTTTCAGGCGGCTCGTCGGCACGCGTATCGATCTTGGGCCGCCGCGGCTCGGAAAGCGCGCGGTTGACGATGTTGAGCAGTTCCGTCAGGTCGAACGGTTTCGGCAGATATTCATAGGCTCCGGTTTCGGAGGCCCGGATCGCGGTCATGAACGTGTTCTGCGCACTCATGACGATGACCGGCAGTTCCGGTCGCGCCTTCTTGATGCGCGGCAGCATGTCGAAGGCGTTCTCGTCGGGCATGACAACGTCGGTGATGACCAGATCGCCCTCGCCCGCCGCCACCCAGCGCCACAGCGTCGAGGCATTGGAGGTGACGCGCACGTCGTGACCGACGCGCGAAAGCGCCTGGTTGAGGACTGTGCGGATGGCCGCATCGTCGTCAGCGACGAGAATATTGCCGCGAACGGTCATTTGCGGTCTCCTTCAACGTCGTCGTCGGTGCCAAACTGGGTTTCTTTCCATGCCGGCATCAGGATACGGAAGGTGGTCCCGCGCGGCGTCGATTCGCATTCAATGATGCCGCCATGCTCGCCGACGATCTTTGCGACCAGCGCCAGACCGAGACCGGAGCCGTTCGGCTTGGTGGTGATGAAGGGATCGAACAGGATCGGCAGGATATCTTCGGAGACACCCGAACCGTTGTCACGCACGCAGAATTCCAATGGCAGCGACACGCGGTCCTGCGTTCCGGGCACAGAAACGCGAATGCCCGGGCGGAAGGCGGTCGACAGCATGATCTCGCCCTGCGGATCGCTGCCGATCGCCTCGGCGGCATTTTTTACCAGATTGAGGAATACTTGGATGAGCTGGTCGCGATTGGCGAAGACCGGAGGCAATGATGGATCATAATCCTCTAATATCTTGATTCTCTTGGCAAAACCGTTCTTGGCGATTGCCTTGACATGGTCGAGCACGACATGGATGTTGACGGGGTAGCGGTCGATCGGCCGCTCGTCCGAAAACACCTCCATGCGGTCGACCAGCGAGACAATGCGGTCGGTCTCGTCGGTGATCAGCCTGGTCAGTGCGCGATCCTCGTCGGACGCCGACAGTTCAAGCAGCTGCGCGGCACCACGAATGCCGGACAGCGGGTTCTTGATCTCATGGGCAAGCATCGCGGCAAGGCCGGTAACCGAGCGCGCCGCACCGCGATGCGTCATCTGCCGGTCGATCTTGTCGGCCATTGAGCGTTCCTGGAACATTACCACGACGGAGCCTGGAAATTCCGTCACAGGCGCGACGTAGAGATCGACCACCTTCTCGATGCCGAGCCGCGGCGACGACACGTCCACCCGGTATTCGTTGACTGGCGCCCGGCGCTCGCGCACCTGGTCAACAAGCGTCAGCAGCGGGCTGCCGAAAGGAATGAGCTTGTGCAGCGTGTTGCGGGCGAGCATCGTGGCGCTCGAACGGAAAAAATCCTCGGCATCGGCATTGGCGAAGGTGATGAAGCCTTGCGGATCGACCATGATCACCGGCCGACGAATGGTGTTGAGCACAATATGCGCGGCGTCCGCCATATCCGTGCTCTGTGTGACGGTGGCGTTCATGCCGCACTCCGCAGGTTCGCCGCTTCGGGAGCGCTCGAAAATACGTCGCGCAGCAAGGCTATGACGCGCCCAGGCTCGAAAGACGTGAGTATGGCCTTGCGCCGGTCGTCGCTTGTGGCGGCGTGGCGGTCGAGATACCAGCCGAGATGCTTGCGCGCCTGGCGCACTCCGCTTTCCTCGCCATAAAGCGCCAGCATGTCTTCGTAATGGGCAATGACGTAGTCGGACAGCGCTTGCGGGCTTTCCGGCATGCCGGATACCGGCTCGGCCAGCGCGGCCGCTACAATGCTGCCGGCCGTCCAAGGCGCGCCATAGTGCGCGCGGCCAACCATCACCGCGTCGGCGCCAGACTGCTCGAGGATCGACGCTGCCTCCGCCGGCGATCCGACATCGCCATTGGCAACCACAGGGATCGAGACGGCCTGCTTGACGCGTGCGATGGCACGCCAGTCGGCCCTGCCCTGATAGAACTGGCAACGCGTGCGGCCGTGTACCGTCACCATCATTACCCCGGCCTGCTCGGCGCGTCGCGCCAGCATTGGCGCGTTGAGCGCGGCTTCGTCCCAGCCGAGCCGCATTTTGACCGTGACCGGCACGTCGACCGCGCCGACTACCGCTTCGATCAGCGACAGCGCGTGGTCGAGGTCTCGCATAAGTGCCGAACCGGCATAGCCGCCCGTCACCTTCTTGGCCGGACAGCCCATGTTGATGTCGATGATGTCGGCGCCTTCGCCGGCTGCGATTCGCGCGCCCTCGGCCATGTGCGCCGCCTCACGGCCGGCAAGCTGGACCATGTGGATAGGCAGCCCGGAATGACGGATGCGCAGGCCGGAACCAGCCCTGCCCTTTGCAAGCTCGCCGCTCGCCACCATTTCCGATACGACCAGCCCGGCGCCATGCGCATGGGCGCGTTGCCGGAACGGTTCGTCGGTGATGCCCGACATGGGCGCGAGAAATACGCGATTGCGGATTCTCACGCCACCCACATCCAGCGGCGAAGCCAATTTGGTCACATCAGGCATGCACAAAAACCAAGCACCTTCGGTTGCTGCACATTCTCTAGCCAGAACGGCGGCAATGTGCAACGCGCAATGTCGTGACATTAAGGCGCATTTGGGAAAAAAAGGATCGCCGGATAGCATCAATCCTAGGTCTTCCGAAAGCGATACCACTTTTCGGGATCATGCGCTAAGCGTCTCGGCATGAGAGATGTGAGCGAAAAGCAAGCTGCGGACGACAAGGTCGCGGTGGTCATCGTTGCCGCCGGCCGCGGCGCGCGCGCCGGACAGGCCAATGGGCCGAAGCAGTACCAGCAGATTGGCGGCGGCGCCGTTATCGCACGCACGCTCGACGCCTTTCTGACGCATCCGAAAATTGGAGCTGTCGTCGTTGCTATACATGCCGAAGACGACGCGCTTTTCCGCCGCGCCGCCGGCGCGAACGCCGACCGTGTCGTCGCGGTGACTGGCGGTACGTCACGGCAGGAGTCCGTCCGCCTTGGACTGCTGGCGTTGAGAAGCCATGCGCCGGGCCGGGTGCTGATCCATGATGCGGCTCGGCCGTTTGTCGACGCGGAACTGATAGACCGCACGATCGCCGCCATTGGCGAGCGCCAGGGAGCACTGCCTGCCTTGCCCGTTGCCGATACGCTCAAGCGCGAAACGGCCGAAGGCATGATCGGCGAAACCGTGTCCAGGGCCGGGCTTCATGCCGCACAGACACCGCAAGGCTTTCCGTTCTGGCCGATCCTGGCTGCGCACGAAAAGGCTCATCATCTGGGCAAAGCGGATTTCACCGACGATGCGGCAATCGCCGAATGGGCGCATATTCCGGTGAAAATCGTTCCCGGCTCGCCGGATAATGTCAAACTGACCTGGGCACGGGATATTGCAATGGCGGATCAGCGGCTTTCCAGCGCCCCACGTTTTCCCGACATCCGAACCGGCAATGGCTATGACGTGCATGCGTTCGAGCCCGGCGACCATGTCACCCTGTGCGGCGTCGCCATTCCACACGACAGGAAGTTATCCGGCCATTCGGATGCCGATGTCGGTCTCCATGCCTTGACCGACGCCCTGCTGGCCACCTGCGGCGCCGGTGACATCGGCACGCATTTCCCGCCCTCCGACCCGCAGTGGAAGGGGGCCGCTTCACGCATCTTCGTCGAACACGCGGTGAAGCTGGTGCGCGCACGCGGCGGGCGCATCGCCAACGCCGACATCACCCTGATCTGCGAGGCGCCGCGCGTCGGCCCACATCGCGAGGCGATGACCGAAGCGCTTTCGGCAATGCTGCGAATTTCGCGCAATCGCATCTCGATCAAGGCGACAACCAATGAGAAGCTCGGCTTCGTCGGCCGTGAGGAAGGCATAGCGGCCATCGCGACCGCCAGCGTTGTGTTTCCAGGGGATGTCCCCGAGTGAGCAATAGCGATCTCGCAGATGCCCTGCTTCAGGCCTGCCAGCAGCGCGGCATCATGCTGGCGACGGCGGAGAGCTGCACCGGCGGCATGATCATCGCCGCGCTGACCGACATCGCCGGCTCTTCCGCGGTGGTCGATCGCGGCTTCATCACCTATTCCAACCAGGCCAAGACCGAGATGCTCGGCGTCTCGGCCGCTACACTCGAGGCGCACGGCGCGGTCTCGCGCGAGACTGCGGTGGAGATGGCGGCCGGAGCCTTGGCGCATTCGCCGGCCGGGCTCGCCCTGGCGGTGACTGGCATCGCCGGTCCGGACGGCGGCTCTGCGGAAAAACCTGTCGGCCTGGTCTGGTTCGGCGTTGCCGTGGCTGGCCGGCCGGTGGTCAGCGAATGCCAGCTGTTCGCCGACAAGGGCCGTGATTTCATCCGCCGGGAGACGGTCCATCATGCGCTTGAACTGGGTCTGCGCGCGCTCGCTGCGGATCAGGCCGTCGATGGCGCGCCGTAGATGATTTCGGCACGTTTCTCGAACGCCTCGGAGAACATACGGAAGGCGCGGTCGAACATGGTTCCCATGAGCGCACCCAGAATGCGGCTCTTGAACTCATAGTCGATAAAGAAGCAGACGTTGCAACCGCCGCCGTCCGCCGGGTCGAAGCGCCAGACATTGCTGAGATATTTGAACGGGCCGTCGATATATTTGACGTCGATGGCGTTCTCGTCAGGCTTCAGCAGCACCTGCGTGGTGAAAGTCTCGCGGATCGCCTTGTAGCCGATGCTCATGTCGGCGATGAGCAAGGTGCGTCCGTTGCGTTCCTTGCGCGAACGAACCGTAAGTGCCTCGCAAAGCGGCAGGAATTGCGGATAGGATTCGATATCGGCAACCAGAGCGAACATCTGTTCCGGCGTATGCGCAACGCGGCTATGGGCTTCGAATTGTGGCATGAAACCAGTGTGTTAGGCGGACTTTTTGAGAAACGCTTCGCGCGCCGCGCGCAACCTGGCAAAGTCGTCCCCGGCATGGTGCGACGAGCGCGTCAGCGGGCTCGACGCTACCAGCAGGAAGCCCTTGGTTCTGCCGATCGTCTCAAAGGACTTGAATTCCTCCGGCGTGACGAAGCGGATCACCGGATGGTGCTTCTTCGACGGCTGCAGATATTGGCCGATGGTCATGAAGTCGACATTGGCCGAACGCAAATCGTCCATCAGCTGCAGGATTTCGTTCCGCTCCTCGCCAAGGCCGACCATGATGCCGGACTTGGTGAAGATCGAGGGGTCGAGTTCTTTGACTCGCTGCAAGAGCCTGATCGAGTGGAAATAGCGCGCACCCGGCCGAACAGTCAGATAGTTCGACGGAACGGTCTCGAGATTATGGTTGAAAACGTCCGGCTTGGCCGCCACGACGATCTCCAGCGCACCGTCCTTGCGCAGGAAGTCGGGCGTCAGGATTTCGATCGTAGTCGATGGGGTCGCTGCCCTGATCGCGCGGATGACATCGGCAAAATGCTGGGCCCCGCCGTCGGCGAGATCGTCGCGATCGACGGAAGTGATGACGACATGGCTCAAGCCCATCTGCTTGACCGCATGCGCGACACGCGCCGGCTCGTCGGGATCGAGTGCGGTCGGGATGCCGGTGGCGACATTGCAAAAGGCGCAGGCCCGCGTGCAGATCTCGCCCATGATCATGAAGGTGGCGTGCTTCTTCTCCCAGCACTCGCCGATATTGGGGCAGCCCGCCTCTTCGCAAACCGTCACCAGTTTGTGAGACTTCACGATTTCGCGCGTCTCGGCATAGCCTTTCGACATCGGCGCCTTGACGCGGATCCAGTCAGGCTTGCGCAGTACGTCCTGGTCCGGCTTGTGCGCCTTTTCGGGATGCCGCAGGCGCGGCGCATTGGCAATCGTGTCGAGGACGGTGACCATGTGAAACCCGGCTCATTGGCAAGCGCTTGTCCAGCGCTCGCTCTACCCACGTCATCTAGGACTTTTCGGAGAAAAGAAAAAGGCCGCGATCACGCATGCCGCGGTGGCCTTTTTCGCATAGCAAGTGCCGACAGAGGTTAGCGGCGCACCAGTCGTCCGACCGCAATCAGAATGCAGGCACCGATGAAGCCGGTGATCAGATAGGCTATCCAGCCGACGCCGAAGATGCCGATGTTCAGGGCCTGCAAGATGGCATTCAACACTATTGCGCCGACAATGCCGAGAACGATGTTCATGAGGATGCCGGTATTGCTCTTCATGACCATCTCGGCGAGCCATCCCGCCAGGCCGCCGATGATGATGGCTGCAACCCAGCCCACGCCGTTCATTTCCATATGCCCTCTCCTTGTATGATGGATGATGCCTGCGAAACGAATTGCTCTGCCGTCGAGTTCCTCTGTGTCTTCCGTGTGAGACTCGCCCAACTAATTTATCATGCATTCAGTGCGCGGCCATAGGCGTCGAGTACACTCTCCTTCATCATCTCCGACAGCGTCGGGTGCGGGAAGATCGTGTGCATCAGCTCTTCCTCGGTGGTCTCCAGATTCATCGCCACGACGAAGCCCTGGATCAGTTCGGTTACTTCTGCGCCGACCATGTGGGCACCCAGCAACTGGCCGGTCTTCTTGTCGAAAATGGTCTTGACGAAGCCTTGGTCTTCGCCCAGCGCAATCGCCTTGCCGTTTGCGGCGAACTGGAAGCGGCCGACGCGGATGTCCTTGCCATCGGCTTTCGCTTTGGCTTCCGTCAGTCCGACCGAGGCGACTTGCGGATTGCAATAGGTGCAGCCCGGGATCTTCAGCTTGTCGATGGCATGCACGCCGGGGAAATTGGCGATCTTTTCCACACAGACCACGCCCTCATGCTCGGCCTTGTGGGCGAGCATCGGCGGTCCGGCAACGTCGCCGATGGCGTAGACGCCCGGCACATTTGTCTTGCCGTAGCCGTCGACGACGACGCAACCGCGGTCCGTCTTCACGCCGAGCGTCTCGAGGCCGAGGTTTTCGATGTTACCCTGTACGCCGACGGCCGAGATCATACGATCGGCGGTGATCTTCTCGACCTTGCCGTCCTTCATCTCGACATGCGCCGTGACCGAGTTAGTGCCCTGCTCGACCTTGGTCACCTTGGCTTCTAGAATGATCTTCATGCCCTGCTTCTCGAACTGCTTCTGCGCGAATTTCGAGACCTCGGCGTCCTCGACCGGCATCACAGCCGGCAGCAGTTCGACCACCGTCACCTCGGCGCCCATGGTGCGGTAGAACGAGGCGAACTCGATGCCGATGGCGCCCGAGCCCATCACCAGCAGCGATTTCGGCATCTCTTTCGGCACCATGGCCTCGAAATAGGTCCAGATCAACTTGCCGTCCGGCTCGATGCCGGGCAATGCGCGCGGCCTCGCTCCGGTCGCCAGAATGATGTGCTTGGCGCTGTAGGTGCCCTCGCCCTTGACGCCCTTGGGCGCCGGCGGCTGCGGCTCCATCGGCTTCTTCGACGATTTCGACACGACGATCTCGCCAGGTTTGGTCAGCTTGGCTTCGCCCCAGATGACGTCAACCTTGTTCTTTTTCATCAGGAAGCCGACGCCGCCGTTGAGCCGCAGCGAGACCTTTCGCGAGCGATCGACGACGGCGGCTGTGTCGACGCTGACCTTGCCATCGATCTTCAGGCCGTAGTCCTTCAGATGATCCGAATAGTGCATGATCTCGGCGGAGCGCAGAAGCGCTTTGGTCGGAATGCAGCCCCAGTTGAGGCAGATGCCGCCCAAGTGCTCGCGCTCGACGATCGCCGTCTTGAAGCCAAGCTGGGCCGAACGCACTGCAGTGACATAGCCGCCGGGGCCGGAGCCGATGATGATGACGTCGTAGTTCTCAGCCACGGCTTTCTCCTTCACAATTCCAACATGAGGCGCACGAGCGGCGCCAGCGCTTGCCCGACGTTCCGCGTGTTTTCTGCGTCCAGGTGGACGCCGTCGAGCGGCGTGGTTTTGGCTACCGTGCCGGCATCGAAGAAGCCGCAGCCGGCCTCGTCGGCAAGGGCGGAATATTGCGGCGCCAGCCGCTTTGACGCGTCATCGCCGCCGGCGAACATTTCCTTGAACTCGGCGTTTTCCGTGCGGCTGACTACGGGCGGCGCGACGATCAGGATCTGCGGCGCCGGCCAATCGAACGGGTAATCGTGACCGCGCACGATATCGATCAGGCGTTGCATGCCTTGCTTGGCCGCGACCGGATTACCATGAATCCACGGCTTCATATCGTTGGCGCCGAGCATGATGACGATCAAGTCGATCGGTGCGTGCGTCGTCAGGATGGTTGGCAACAGCCTTGCGCCATTGCGGTCCGCTCCGGCCAAGTGATCGTCAAAGGCGGTGGTTCGGCCATTCAGGCCTTCGGCGATGACCTCGACGCCGCTGCCCAATGCCGCCTGCAGCACGCTCGGCCAGCGATCTTCCAGCGGATGCCGGCCGAGGTTTGCCGCGTCATAGCCCCAGGTAAGCGAATCGCCGTAGCAGAGGACCGTCTTCATGTGCCTGCCCCGCCGAAACCCGGTTGCGAGCGCGCCAATCGCCAGCGCACGAAAAGCCACTGGACCAACACCGTAGCGATGCCCGGCAGGACGAGACCGGCGACTATGGGAAGATCGCCCGACCACTGGCTCTTGCCTGGGGGCTGGGAGAAAGTCCAGCCGATCAGGGAAACTCCAACGAGCACAAAAAACGCTACTCCTATGGTCGCCGTCAGCTTTGTTGCCCGTCGTGGGTCCGACATGAATTGTGCGATGAAGAACGCGACCGTCACGAGGATGGTGACGAGAGCCGAGATCATGAACACAAGGATGTACTCTACGTCGGCATTGGTGGCGACGGCGAGCCACTGCGCCACCAATCCGCCCGCCAAACCGGAAAGAAAGAAGGCAAAAAGGCTGGTGAAGAATTTCCGCACCGCCCTGTTCCCCTCGCTTAAACCAGCATGCCCATCGGGTTTTCGACCATGCGTTTGAAGGCGACGAGCAGCTCGGCGCCGAGCGCACCGTCGACGGCGCGGTGATCGGTCGACAACGTCACCGACATGATCGTGGCGATCTTGATCTCGCCGTTCTTGACCACCGCGCGTTGCTCGCCGGCGCCGACCGCCAGGATCGTCGCATGCGGCGGGTTGATGACGGCAGAAAAATCCTTGATGCCAAACATGCCGAGATTGGACACCGCCGTGGTGCCGCCCTGATATTCTTCCGGCTTCAGCTTGCGGCTGCGGGCGCGGCCGGCAAGATCCTTCATCTCGTTGGAGATGACGGACATCGTCTTTTCGTCAGCACGCCGGATGATCGGGGTGATCAGGCCGCCGGGGATCGATACGGCAACGCCGACATCGGCGTGCTTGTGCTTGATCATGGCGTTTTCTGTCCACGACGCATTGGCATCCGGAACCGCCATCAGCGCCATGGCAAGAGCCTTGATGACCATGTCGTTGACCGACAGCTTGTAGGCCGGCGTTTCGCCCTTCTCGGTCTTCTTCACCGGCGCGGCCGCATTGATCTGCGTGCGCAGGGCCAGAAGTGCGTCGAGCTCGCAGTCGAGCGTCAGATAGAAATGCGGGATGGTGGTCTTGGCTTCGACCAGCCGCCTCGCAATGGTCTTGCGCATATTGTCGTGCGGGATCAGCTCGTAGGAGCCTTCGGCAAACAGTTTGAGCACCTGCTCGTCAGACATCGCCTTGGGTGCTGCGGCCGCAGGTGCCGGAGCGCCGGCGGGCGCTGCTTTTGCTGCTGGCGCTGCCTTGGCGCCGCCACTGGAAATTGCGGCCTCGACATCGGCCTTTACTACGCGGCCGCGGGGGCCGGAGCCTGTCAGCGCCGCGACATCGACGCCGGCTTCCCTGGCAATGCGCCGGGCCAGCGGCGAGGCGAAGATGCGCTCACCGCTTGCGTGGCTGTTGGCGACCGGCACCCCTTCCGCCTTAGGCCCAGGTGCGGCAGGCTCCTGCTTCGACGCTTCGGGCTTTAATGTTTCAGCTTTGGGGGCTTCCGCTTTCGGAGCCTCAGCCTTGGCCGGCGCAGCGCCATCACCGCTTTTGGCGGCAGAAGCAGCATCCTCGCCCTCGGCAGCCAGCACTGCGATCAGCGCATTGACCTTGACGCCTTCTGTGCCGGCCGGAACCACCAGCTTGGCGACCGTGCCCTCGTCGACGGCTTCGACTTCCATCGTCGCCTTGTCGGTCTCGATCTCGGCAATCACGTCGCCGGGCGAAACCTTATCGCCTTCCTTGACCAGCCACTTGGAAAGATTGCCCTCTTCCATTGTGGGCGACAGCGCCGGCATGGTGATGTTGATCGGCATTTTGTCCTCCCGCCCTGCTCAGCGATACGTGACGGCTTTGACCGCCTCGACAACCTCGCCGACGTTTGGCAAAGCCAGTTTCTCGAGATTCGCCGCATAAGGCATCGGCACGTCCTTGCCGGCAACAGTGATGACCGGTGCGTCGAGGAAATCGAAGGCGCGCTGCGAAATTTGGTTGGCGATATGGTCGCCGACCGAGTTCTGCGGAAAGCCTTCCTCGACCACCACGAGGCGATTGGTCTTTTTGACCGAGGCGATGATCGTGTCGAAGTCGAGCGGGCGGATCGTGCGCAAGTCGATTATCTCGGCATCGATGCCCATGCCGCGCAACTCCGCCTCGGCCTTGATCGCGTAGGTCATCCCGATGCCGAACGAGACGATGGTCACGTCCTTGCCGGATTTGTGAATGCGCGCCTTGCCGATCGGCAGCACGAAATCGTCGATCTTCGGCACGTCGAAGGAGTGGCCGTAAAGGATTTCGTTCTCGAGGAAGATGACCGGGTTCGGGTCACGGATCGCCGCCTTGAGCAGACCCTTGGCGTCGGCGGCGGTATAGGGCATCACCACCTTCAACCCGGGAACATGGCTGTACCAGGCGGCATAGCATTGCGAATGCTGCGCGGCGACGCGGGCAGCCGCGCCGTTCGGGCCGCGAAAGACGATCGGGGCGCCCATCTGGCCGCCGGACATATAGAGCGTCTTGGCGGCTGAATTGATGATCTGGTCGATCGCCTGCATGGCGAAGTTGAAGGTCATGAATTCGACGATCGGCTTCAGGCCGGCCATCGCCGCGCCAACACCAACGCCGGCAAAGCCGTGCTCGGTGATCGGCGTGTCGACTACGCGCCGCGGACCGAATTCCTGCAACAGGCCTTGTGTGATCTTGTAGGCGCCCTGGTACTCGGCGACTTCCTCGCCCATGACGAAGACGTCGCCGTCGCGGCGCATTTCCTCAGCCATTGCGTCGCGCAACGCTTCACGCACCGTGGTCGAGACCATTTCGGTGCCGGCCGGGATGTCAGGATCGGCGGCAATTTCCAGCCTGGGTGCGGCGGCAACAGGTGCTGCCGCTTCGCTCTTGGCCGGAGCAGCAACGGGGGGCGGAGCAGCCGCGGGCGCTGCCGCTTGCGACTCGACAGCCTCCTCGCCAATGCCTTCGCCTGCCTCGTCGATGTCTTCGCCATCGACGGCCAGCACAGCGATCAGTGTGTTGACCTTGACACCCTCGGTGCCGGCAGGAACCACGATCTTGGCAAGCGTGCCGTCGTCCACGGCTTCGACTTCCATCGTTGCCTTGTCGGTCTCAATCTCGGCAATGGCGTCACCCGCCGCGACCTTGTCGCCCTCTTTCTTCAACCACTTGGAAACATTACCCTCTTCCATGGTCGGCGAGAGGGCGGGCATGAGAATTTCGATCGGCATGTCCTTGCCCTCTCGTTAAAGTACGATGTCGGTCCAGAGCTCGGACGGATCCGGCTCCGCGTCGTTCTGGGCAAATTCTGCGGCGTCGGCGACAACGTCGCGGACTTCCTTGTCGATGGCCTTGAGCTCGTCCTCGCTTGCCCATTTCTTGTCGAGCAGCCGCGCTTTGACCTGCTCGATCGGGTCACGTTCGGAGCGCATTTTCTGCACTTCTTCCTTGGAGCGGTATTTTGCCGGATCTGACATCGAATGGCCGCGGTAACGATAGGTCTGCATTTCGAGAATGAGCGGCCCGTTGCCGGCGCGGCACCATTCGGCGGCGAGGTCGCCGGCTGCCTTTACAGCGCGCACATCCATGCCGTCGACCTGGATGCCTGGAATCTTGAAGGACGCGCCGCGGTGCGAGAAATCCGTCTCGGCCGACGAGCGCGAGACCGAGGTGCCCATGGCGTAGCGGTTGTTCTCGATGATGTAGATCACCGGAAGCTTCCACAGCGAGGCCATGTTGAAGCTTTCGTAGACCTGGCCCTGGTTCGCCGCGCCATCGCCGAAATAGGTCAGCGTCACATTGTTGTTGTCGCGATAGCGGTTGGCGAAGGCAATGCCGGTGCCGAGCGACACTTGCGCGCCGACGATGCCGTGGCCGCCGTAAAAATGCTTCTCCTTGGAGAACATGTGCATGGAGCCGCCCTTGCCTCTCGACAGACCGCTACGGCGCCCGGTCAGTTCGGCCATGACGCCGCGTGGTGACAACTCCATGGCCAGCATATGACCATGGTCGCGATAGGCGGTGATCATCTGGTCGCCATCGATCAGCGCCATCTTCATGCCGGTAACGACCGCTTCCTGGCCGATGTAGAGGTGGCAGAAACCGCCGATGAAGCCCATGCCGTAAAGCTGGCCGGCCTTTTCCTCGAAGCGGCGGATGAGCAGCATGTGCCGGTAGGCGGCAAGCTCCTGGTCTTTGGTGAATTCAACAGGCTTCGGGGTGGAAAGGCCCGGCATCTTGCCGTCTGATTTGGATTTGGCAGGCGCTTTTCTGGCGGCGGTGGCCATGCATCACTCCCTGTTGGCGTCTCTTGGCGGACAGCGAGGGAGATCAGTTCTCCCACCGATTTGAGGCAGGCTAACATGCAGGGAAGGCTTTCGCCATGCCGAAAACGCATGGCTGTCATGCATCTAAGCAATTAAAATCATTGCAAATATCGCTGATTAACTGAGATCAGGTTATCTTGCGACCGGCAGCATGATGGTGATCTCGTCGGCGTGGGACAGATTAAGCGCCTTGCGCGCCTGCTCGTCCAGCATGTCCTTCTCCAGCGTGCCCTCATGCATCAGCTGAACGCGGCGCTCGAGATCGATCCGGCGCGCCCTGACGGCATCGAGCCTGCCCTGCAATTCGGCAGTCTCAGCTTCGAGCTGGTACTTGGAATAGATGCCGAACTCGCCATGATAGGCATGGAAACCGAAATAAGTCAGGAACACCACGCAGAGCGAGGGGATGATCAGCCGGCCGGTATTTCTTTGCTTGTGCTGGCGTGTCCACATGGTCCGAATCCTCTACGCCGCCTTTGTCGCCCGATTGTGCTTAATGGACGGTTACAGCCTGTTGGATTCAGAGCCTGGAAGCAAAAAAGGGCGGGAATGTCCCCGCCCTCGTCGCCACGGATTTTCTCTCGAAATCAGCTTTTCACGATCGACTTGCCGGCATATCGCGCCTGCTTGCCGAGCTCCTCCTCAATGCGGATGAGCTGGTTGTACTTGGCCATGCGATCCGAGCGCGACAGCGAGCCCGTCTTGATCTGCCCGCAATTGGTGGCAACGGCGAGGTCGGCGATGGTCGAATCCTCGGTCTCGCCCGAGCGGTGCGACATCACCGCGGTATAGCCGGCCTTGTGCGCGGTCTCGACGGCGTCGAGCGTTTCGGTAAGCGAGCCGATCTGGTTGACCTTGACCAGGATCGAATTGGCGACACCCATGCGGATGCCGTCGCGCAGCCGCGCCGTGTTGGTGACGAACAGATCGTCGCCAACCAGCTGCGTCTGCTTGCCGATGAGATCAGTCAGTATTTTCCAACCGTCCCAGTCATCCTCGGCCAGGCCGTCCTCAATGGTGATGATCGGGTAGTCGGCAGCGAGTTTGGCTAGATATTTGGCCTGCGCCTTCGGGTCGCGGGTTTTCCTCTCGCCTTCATAGACGTAGTTGCCATCCTTGAAGAATTCGGTCGCCGCGCAGTCGAGGCCTAGCGCAACCTCTTGGCCGGGCTTGAAGCCAGCCTGCTCGATCGATTCCATGATGAAGTCGAGCGCGGCCGGCGCGCTCTTCAGGTTGGGGGCAAAGCCGCCCTCGTCGCCGACATTGGTGTTATGGCCGGCGTCCTTCAGCTTCTTTCGCAGCGTATGAAAGATCTCCGAGCCCCAGCGCACGCCGTCGCGCAGCGTCGGCGCGCCGATCGGCAGGATCATGAATTCCTGGAAATCGATCGGGTTGTCGGCATGCGCGCCGCCATTGATGATGTTCATCATAGGCACCGGCAGCACATGGGCCTTGGTGCCGCCGACATAACGATAGAGCGGCAGGTCGGCCGCTTCGGCCGCGGCCTTGGCCACAGCCAGCGACACGCCGAGGATGGCATTGGCGCCGAGACGGCTCTTATTGGGCGTACCATCGAGCTCGTTCATGGTCTGGTCGATATGGATCTGATTCTCTGCCTCCATGCCGCCGATCGCCTCGAACAGCTCACCGTTCACCGCCTCGACCGCCGTGAGCACGCCCTTGCCGAGATAGCGGGGGCCGCCATCGCGCAGTTCGACCGCCTCATGCGCGCCGGTCGAGGCGCCGGACGGCACCGCGGCGCGACCCATCGAGCCGTCTTCGAGCACGACGTCGACCTCGACGGTCGGATTTCCGCGGCTGTCCAGGATTTCACGCCCGACAATGTCGATGATGGCCGTCATTGCGATGTCCCCGATTGATCGATTGAAGCGTCGCGCACCTCTTAGCCAAAGCGCCGCAAAACGCAATCGGGGCACTTGCAAATATTGCCCGTGCGCTACGGATTCACGAAGCACGAAGCGCTGTCATCATTTGTCATACGCGGCATGCCGGTTTCTGGTTTATGGCTGTTGTCGCGCGGGGCGAAACAGGAGGAGTTTCGCCATGTCCCAGTTGAGCGGTATTGTGAGTTTGTTCCTGATCGCGGCTGCGTTCCTGACGTCGTGCGACAATCAGCAACCCCCGCAGGGATCGTCGCCTTTGCCGGCCCTGCAGATTGCGCAGTAGCATCCCGCCACATCGAAAGGCCCCCGATTTCCCGGGGGCCTTTTTGATTCCAGGAGACTTAGTCAGTGCCAGTAAGGTCAGTGCCAGTAAGGCTCGACCTTGTAGTAGTTGTATGAGGCATCACGCGCGGCCTCGCCGTCGGCGCCGGTCAACTCGTTGATCGAATAGGAAGGAGCGGCCATCAGCTGGTCTTTGGTGAACGGCACGACATAGCCGCCCTTGTTCTCGTCATAGTCAAGGCTCGCCCACGGAATGGCGTGGTATTTCTCGCCGATGCCGAGAAATCCACCAAAACCGATCACGGCAAACATGATTCCGTTCGACAGTTTGTCGAGCATGACGTCCTCGATGTCGCCGATATGAGTGCCTTCCGTATTGTAGACCGATGTGCCGATAACCCGCGAAGCGGCGATGGCTTCGGTGTGTCCCGTCTGGGTCGTCATGGTGTGCTCCTCGTCGTCGTTGACATTAGATTTTGACAATGATGGCCGCGGGCTAAGGTTCCAGGCAGGTTCGAAATTCTTCAAAGTTTTCCTGGCGGCGCTGCTGTGGCGCAACTGCTGGTTCAACCCACGCTTTTGGCAATGCGATCGAACGCCATCAGCCGGTCAAGCAATGCGGGAAGATCCTTTAGCGGCACCATGTTGGGACCGTCGGAAGGCGCGTTGTCGGGGTCCTGGTGCGTCTCGATGAAGACGCCGGCGACGCCAACCGCGACGGCCGCGCGCGCCAGCGTCTCGACAAAGCGCCGGTCGCCTCCAGACGAACCGCCCTGCCCACCCGGCTGCTGCACGGAATGGGTGGCATCGAAAATCACCGGCGCGCCGATCTCGGCCATGATCGGCAGCGCCCGCATGTCAGACACCAGGGTATTGTAACCAAAGGATGCGCCGCGCTCGGTGACCAAGACATTGGCATTGCCGGAGCCAATGATTTTGGCGACGACGTTCTTCATGTCCCACGGCGCGAGGAATTGCCCCTTCTTCACATTGACCACCTTGCCGGTTTTTGCCGCAGCAATCAGCAAATCGGTCTGGCGGCTGAGGAAGGCAGGAATCTGCAGGATATCGGCATGAAGCGCGACGATCGCGCATTGTTCCTCAGTGTGGACGTCGGTCAGGATCGGCAAGGCAAAATTCTTGCGCAAGTCGTCGAAGATCGGCATTGCCGCTTCAAGTCCCGCGCCGCGCGTGCCGCCAAGCGAGGTGCGATTGGCCTTGTCGTAGCTGGTCTTGTAGACGAGCCCAATGCCGAGCCTGTCGGTCAATTCCTTTAGCGCACCGGCCATGTCGAAAGCGTGCTGCCGCGATTCCAGCTGGCATGGACCAGCGATCAGCGATAGGGGCGCGCTGTTGCCGAAAATGACTTTGCCGACCGCAACGGAAGAGTTCGGCATCAGTGGATTGAGCTTGTTCATGCGATCTCCCGGAAAATGAAGGCTGCGCCCTGCCCTGGCGCCGGCGGCACGATGGTATCACCGCCGCGCATGTGGTGTTCCACAGAATTGGCTGCAAGCAGCTTGGCGACGGCATCGCCGTGCCTAATCGAAAAGACGATCCCAGCAAAGCGGAGTTCAGATGGTGCGCCGGCAGGAATGCCGAAGCGTGCCGAATAGGCTGCAGGATCCAGAACGGTCACGACGGCATTCGGCAGCTCATAGACAGTGCCGCCGCCCTGCGCCTCGATTCCGGCTGCGATCGAAATCAAACGGCCTTGTTCGAAAGGTTCGCCAGTGACTGCCACGACTTCGACAATGCCGGTTGCGCCATTAGCGTGGGCCTGCAACGCAGTGCGGTCGACGTTCGGCGCATTGATCCGCTCGCAGGCGAAGAGAAAAGCGTCCGTTGCCTTGCCTGTAGCCGCAAAGGCCAGTTTGAACGATGCGGTGTCGCTCTTTCCCGTCGCATCGGTGAAGGCGCGCGAAAAGCTTAGCGCGTCTCCCGCCGACAGACCGGCTTCCATGTAGCGCGCGTGGTCCGCGGCGGCGCTTTCGGTGCCCAGCGCCACGGCAGAAAATCCTTCATCGCCGTTTTCTTCGCGATACGTGCGATCACGCACGACAAAGACATTGCGGTTCGCGATCGCCGTTGCCGCGGCCTGCCGGTCAGCGACCGCGAGCGGCTCGAGATAGGTGCCGTCGGTGAGGAAGACACAGCAGTTTTGCGTTCCGAAAGGGTGGATACCTGTCGGCGCAACGGTAAAGCCGAGCAGGGCCAAGCGCGCCCGCGCAACATCGAGGCTTGCTGTCGGCAGCACCAGGTGATCGAGCGGATGAGGCCTTGCGGGGGTGTTTTCGGTCATGTCCCGCGCGATGTGCCTCATTCCTGAAAATGGTTCAAGGGCTTAGCCGGTGCCTCAGCGGCGATCGCAGGCCTCGGCCGCGAGGAGCCGACTTGCCGCCCGCAAAAATCATCCTAGCTCATTGCTATGGGAAGAGACCTTTTCATCGCCCTAGCCGTTATTGCGATAGCAGTTATCGCCGTGCTGATCTGGAACGCGCCAAAGCGGCCGGGCGTCGATCCGACCGAAACCTCCGCGGCTCAGACGGAGTGAAGCGGGCTACGGCGCGGAGCCCCTCCGCGACGTCAAATCTGCCTTGGGAGGCGGTCAACTTGCAACGATGTCGGCCGAATAGCGTAATTCGCGCAGAGGTTTGACCCGGCTGGTCGTCTCTGCATAGAGCGGATGCGCCTTGTAGGCGGCGAGCGCCGCTTCGTCCTCGAACTCGGCGTAGACGACCACATCGATCTCATCCGAGAGCGGGTCGACCTTGGTGTTGAGCGTTACCTCGAAATGACGCGAATGCGGTATCTTGCCAAGCGCCAGGAGGCCCGTGCGCACTGCCTCGACATCCGCTTTATGCCGTGCGCTGAAGAAAACGATATGCCGGATCAACCCAGCCTCCTCGACCGTTGGACCGGCGTTCTTTTGTGTCAGCGGCAGCGTGCCGTCAATCGGCAGGTTTGTCGCGTCTGCGAACCATAGCTGCGAAGAGAAACTACACCATGCTCGTTACATAGTGCACGATGCGGGTCACCTCCCTGACCGTCCTGTCGAGGTAGCGGCCCTGGTTGTAAATGCCGTCCCAGATCAGGAAAAAGGTGACGGTCGTGATGACGATGACATAACGCATGACTAAAACTAGCGCATATGGACGGTTGCAACCATAGCGATTCCAACGCTGCTGGGGACCCTCCCCGAATCTTAATGGCCTTTGTGGTCTGTCTGCTGCGATGCTTGCTGGCCAGAATGGCGCTACCGCCACAGGGCGCCTTGGAAAGATAACCCCGCTCGGCTTCGACGACCGCTTCCCGCCTCGATCGACCAACTGCCACACCATTATTCCGGCGGGATTTCGACGGACGCGCTGGATCCGGTCATGCCGCCGTCAAGCGGCGTTTCGCACCACCTGCTTGAAGAGGCCCCCTGTCTCAAACGGATTGGCCGTATCGGGGCAGTATCTTAACGCTGAGACAGTTTCGAGCCGACGTTCAAATCCTCGCCTCAAAGAGTGATGCGGTATTTTGCAAAGCCCGCTTCGCCCTCGCCCGCCGGCTCGATCTTCAGCGACTTCACTTGCGCAATAAACTCCTTCGCCTTGGCGCCGGTCTCGAATACGACGCGGGTTCCCGGCAGTGGCGCAAACGACCAGTTGGCGTCCGCCGACGGGTTGATGGTGCCTTTGCTGACGATATAGCGCACGATCACATCGCGGTTGGTGTCGGGCGCTTCGTAGATGATCTTCGAGGCATTGATCTCCGGGAAATTGCCCCCGCCGCCGGCTCGGTAGTTGTTGGTGGCGACGACGAATTTCCGCTTGGGGTCAATCGGTTTGCCGTCGAACATCAAGTCAATGATGCGGGTCGAGCCAGCATTCACCAGCCCGCCCTTCGAATCATATTTCGGTGGCTGCGACAGATCGATCTTGTATGTGACGCCGTCGATCACGTCGAAATTATAGGATGGGAAGTCAGTGTTGATGAGCGCCTGGTCGGCTTTGCCCGGTTCGATCCGGTTGAAGATGCCGGCCGACATTTCCAGCCATTCCTTCACCTCTGCCCCGGTGATTTCAACGGCGCGCACCGTGTTTGGATAGAGGTAGAGATCGGCGACGTTCTTGATGGCGATATCGCCCACCGCCACGTCGGTGTAATAGTCGGCGCCGTTGCGCCCGCCGGCCTTGAACGGTGCCGCCGCCGACAACAGCGGCATATCCTTCCACTCTGTGTTCTTCAGGATGTCCTTCAAATACCAGGTCTGCGCCTGGCTGACGATCTGCACCGATGGATCATCGGCGACCAGCGCAAAATAGGAATAGAGCGGCGCCGAGGTTTTGCCGACCGGCCGGCGCACATAGGCAAGCGTCGCCTCGTGGTCCTGTTTGAGCGCGTCGATGATGCGCTGGTCGTCCGCGACGGTCGGCTTGTTCGTTTTGTCGACCCGCTCAAAGATCGGCCTGGCCTCAGAGGTCGCCGAGACGATTTTCCACGTCGATCCGTCGCGCTCCAGCAACAGATCGATCAGCCCCATGTGCGAGCCCCAGAAGCCGGCCATGACGGCGGGCTTGCCTTGCAACGTGCCTTTCGCCGTATCGACGGCTTCCAGCGACTGAAAGTCCTTCTTGCCGGGGAAGACCAGATGCTGGTGACCGGTGAACACCGCATCGATACCTTCGACACCGGCAACGAAGAAGGAGGCGTTCTCCATCATGTCACTTTGCTTCACGTCGATGCCGGAATGGGAGAGCGCAATGACGATGTCGGCGCCTTCTTCCTTCATTTGCGGCACCCACGCCTTGGCCGCCTCGACGATGTCGCGTGTTTTGACGCTGCCCTCGAGATTTTTCAGGTCCCAGACCATGATCTGCGGCGGCACGAAGCCGATGATGCCGATCCTGATCGGTTGCTCGGCGCCCGACCCGTCTTTGATCTTCCTGTCGAGGATGACGTAAGGCTTGAGATAAAGCCTGTCGTCGCGCGGGTTCGCGGCGAGCTCCGTGCCGCGGATCAAATTCGCGCAGACAAACGGGAAATTGGCACCGGCCAGCACCTTGTCCATGAACGACAGGCCGTAGTTGAACTCGTGGTTGCCGAGCGTCGAGCATTCGTAGCCGAGCAGGTTCATGCCCTTCATGACCGGATGCAGATCGCCATCCTTCATCCCCCTCTCGTAGGCGATGTAGTCGCCCATCGGGTTACCTTGCAGAAGGTCGCCATTATCGATCAGCATCGCGTTGGTTGCTTCCTTGCGCACGGCTTCAATCAACGATGCCGTTCGCGACAGCCCCATCGTGTCGTTAGCTTTGTCGGCGTAGTAGTCGTAAGGCAGCACATTCACGTGGATGTCGGTCGTCTCCATAATCCTCAGATGCGCCTGATTGGCTTGAGCCCGGGCGGAGAACGGGTGCAGCATGATCAGCGCTCCGCTGGCGGCGACGCTGGCGAGGAAATCGCGGCGTGAGACGAGGTGGCGCAATTGGGACATTCGTTTTCTCTTTCTTCCACGACGTGACAAGTCCTGCCCGAAGCAAAGCTTCGCGCCGAAATCCAGTCGAGTCCAGAAGCCGATTCCATCAAGAGGAGGTGACGCGCCGATGAATGTCCGGCAGCGAACAATCAGCCCTTGTCGTCGTCGCCCTGCGTGATCAGCCGCGCGCTGCGCTGACCGGTGAAGTAGATCCATAGCCAACTCAGGGAAACCGCAAGCCGGTTACGAAAGCCGATCAGGAAGTAGATATGCGCCAAGCCCCATAGCCACCAGGCAAGCCGGCCGGTAAGCTTGATCCAGCCGAAATCGATGGCCGCGGCGCGCTTGCCGATCGTCGCCAGGTCGCCGTCATGCCTGTAGCTGAAAGGACGCGGTGTCGTGCCACCGGTAAGCCTTGCCTTGATCGTCGCGGCGACATGCCGTCCCTGCTGCTTGGCGGCGGGCGCGACGCCCGGCACGAGCCGGCCATCCGGCCGCAGGACGTGCGCTGCGTCACCGATGACGAAAATCTCCGGGTTTCCCGGCACACTCAAGTCGGGCTCGACAAGCACCCTGCCCGCGCGGTCCGCTGCCGCGCCGAGCCATTCGGCGGCCGGCGAAGCGGCGACGCCCGCCGCCCACAGGATTGTCCTGGCCGGCAAATGTGTGTCGCCGAAGACGACACCCTCGGCATCGCAGCGCGTAACCGCCCGGCCGAGTTCGACGGTCACGCCGAGCCGTTCGAGCGCCTTCGTTGCATAATCGGAGAGTTCGGGAGCGAAATTGGAGAGGATGCGGTCACCGGCCTCAATCAGCACCACACGCGTCTGCCGCGTGTCGATGTTGCGGAACTCGCCGTGCAGCGTGTCGTGCGCCAGCTCGGCAATGGTGCCGGCCAGTTCCACGCCGGTCGGCCCGCCGCCGACGATCGCCAGGGTCAGCAATGCCTGGCGCTGGACGGGATCGGTTTCCCGCTCGGCCTGCTCGAAAGCCAAAAGAATACGCCGTCGAATGGTGGTGGCGTCCTCCAGCGTCTTCAGGCCAGGGGCGAACGGTTCCCATTCGTCATGGCCGAAATAGGCGTGCCGCGCGCCGGTGGCCAGCACCAGCGTGTCGTAAGCGACCGTGCCGCCGTCCTGCAGCAGCACGCGCTTGCCGGTGCGGTCGATGCCGGTAACGGTGGCGAGCAGCGTCGTCACGTCCTTGCGCCTGCGCAGAAGATGGCGGATCGGCCAGGCGACTTCGGAGGTGGCCAGCGCCGTCGTCGCCACCTGGTAGAGCAGCGGCTGAAAAAGGTGATGATTGCGCCTGTCGATCATCGTGATGCGCACCGGCGAGCCGGCTAGTGCGCGGGTGAACTCGAGGCCGCCGAAACCGGCACCTACGACGACGACGTGATGGTTGGCTGTGTTCATCTCGCTCATCCCTCTCGCCAAGGCTGATGTAAGTATCGTTGTGCAGTGCAGCAATGCCTGCGCTGCAACTACCTGGGAGTCGTCGCTTGATGTCGTGAATACGCATGCTGCGGACTCGTTCCCGGATATAGCCTGCGTCCAGGATACTACTTGGTTGGAACTGTATATTGCAGGTGAAGCATGGCTAGCGATGAAGACGAAGGCTCAGCGCAGTACGCCTCGCCGCCTTGTTTTATGCACGAGCTCGATCCGGAGTTCCAAGCGCCGCTATCCGACTGGACCGACGTAAGGCGCTGGCGCAAGGCCGAGCGCGAGCGGTTGATCGCATCCCGCCTTGCCGTTTCAGCCGACACGCGCGCAGCTATGTCGCAGCGTATTGCCGAAGGGCTCGACGCGGTGATCGGCGACATCGCCGGCCGTTTGGTCAGCCTCTACTGGCCGTTTCGCGGCGAGCCGGACCTGCGCCCTTGGATGGAAACCGTTAACGCGCGAGGCGGGCGCACGGCGTTGCCCGTCGTCGTCGAGAAAGACCGGCCGCTTGTCTTTCGCGCCTATGCCCACGGAGACCGGCTGGAGAAGGGCGTCTGGAATATCCCGATACCGGCTGACGGTGATCCGGTGTTGCCCGACGTCGTCATTTCGCCGATCGTCGGCATCGATCCCGGGCAGTTCCGCTTGGGTTATGGCGGCGGCTTCTTCGATCGCACGCTTGCCGCGATGCCGTTCAAGCCGCTGGTCATCGGCGTCGGCTACGAGTTGCAGCGCATCACCACCATCTACCCGCAGCCGCACGATATTCCGATGGACCGTGTGGTGACTGAGGCATCCAAGGCCTAGGCGAGTTCGGGGCCTAGGCGAGTTCAGGCTTCATTCCCACGGCTGTGCGATCGACGATTTCGCGCAAGGCAAAGGACGAATTGATCTTCGTCACATGCGGCATTGCCGACAGCCACTCCTTGTGGATACGTTCGTAGTCGACGAGATCCTTTGCCGCTATGCGCAGGATGTAGTCATATTCGCCCGACATCAAATGGCAGGACAAGACGTTCGGGCAGCGCTTTATCGCTGCCTCGAAATCCGACAACGTCTTCTCGAATTGCCCGGACAGCGATATATGCACGATCGCCGTCATCTGGTGCCCAAGTGCAGCGTTGGACAGCCGGGCGTGATAGCCGCGGATGGTTCCGGATTTCTCCAGATTGTCCAGCCGCCGCGAGCAGGCCGACTGGGACAGGCCGACCTTCTCGGCGAGCGCTGCGTTGGGTATCCGCCCATCCTTCTGCAACGTCTCGAGAATGGCGATATCAATCCTGTCGAGCGGCATTTTTGCGGGTTCCTGCGACAATTCTAATGTTTCGCGCAACGATTATCGAACAGTGGCTTCTCAGGCAAGCGCATTCGCAAACACTTACCGAACGATTCGTGGTTCACTATCTCTAGACAGGGAACGAGCCCCAAAGGGCCGGATCAGGAGAAGAACGATGCGCATCGGCTGCCCCCGGGAAATCAAGAATCACGAATATCGCGTCGGCCTGACGCCGGGTTCGGTCCGCGAATATGTCGCGCATGGCCATGAAGTGCTGATCGAGACCGGCGCCGGCGCCGGCAGCGGCGCCGACGACAACGCGTATCGTGCCGCCGGCGCCACGATCGCCAAGACGGCAGCCGACGTTTTTGCCAAGTCCGACATGATCGTGAAGGTCAAGGAGCCGCAGCCCAACGAATGGGTTCAGCTCCGCGACGGCCAGATCCTCTATACCTATCTGCATCTTGCCCCGGATCCGGAGCAGACCAAGGGCCTGCTGGCCTCCGGCGTGACCGCGATAGCCTACGAGACCGTCACCGACGAGCGCGGCGGTCTGCCGCTCTTGGCGCCGATGTCGGAAGTTGCCGGCCGCCTGTCGATCCAGGCGGGTGCAACGGCGCTGCAAAAGGCCAATGGCGGCCGCGGGGTGCTGCTTGGCGGCGTGCCCGGCGTGCTCCCCGGCAAGGTAACCGTGCTCGGCGGCGGCGTCGTCGGCCTGCATGCTGCACGGATGGCCGCCGGCCTTGGCGCCAACGTCACCATCATTGACCGCTCGATCCCGCGCCTGCGTCAGCTCGACGACATCTTTGGCGGCCGCGTCCACACCCGCTACTCGACCGTCGAGGCGCTGGAAGAAGAATGTTTTTCGGCTGACATCGTCGTCGGCGCCGTGCTGATCCCGGGGGCAGCAGCGCCCAAGCTGGTGACGCGCGAGATGCTGTCGGGCATGAAGAAAGGCGCCGTGCTGGTCGACGTCGCCATCGACCAGGGCGGCTGCTTCGAGACCTCGCACGCCACCACCCATGCCGAGCCGACCTATGAGGTCGACGGCGTCATCCACTATTGCGTCGCCAACATGCCGGGTGCGGTGCCGGTCACCTCGGCCCACGCACTCAATAATGCGACGCTGCATTATGGCCTGCAGCTCGCCGACAAGGGCCTCAAGGCGCTGGTAGACGACCACCATCTGCGCAACGGGCTGAACGTCCACAAGGGCAAGATCACGAATCGCGCGGTGGCCGAAGCGCTCGGTTACGAGCTGGTCGAGCCGAAGGCCGTTCTCGCCGCCTGAGCTTCCGAATCTGCCTCTCCAGTGCCCGTCGGATTCGTCCGACGGGTTTTTCTTATGTCGAAAAACGGAAAAGTGTCGGGCGCGCAGAATAACCGGACAACAAAAAAGCGGAGCCAAAGCCCCGCTTCCTCGGTTGTCGAAAATTTCCGCCGGTTCATCCGCGGTCGGCAAATCGATCGACAGTCTCTTTCTACCGCTGGTATGCGACGGGAGTACGACAGCCAAGCCGGTGCAGCCTGTCCGGTTACGCGCGGTCGATCCGGCACTGATAGCAATTGTTGCGCGCCGAGCGGATGTGGACGTAAGCGATGTCGTCGCGTTCGAACAACGTCTCTGCCCGTGCGGCAATGGCGTCGGTCGGAATGACGCCGCCGCTGCCGTAAACGATGCGGTCGTCCTTGCCATAACCGCGCACAATGTAATCGCTGCTTTCGAGCATTTCGGGAAGCATTTTCCCCTCGGCGGCGCGTTCGCATTCTTTCGCATGCAGAAAGATCGGCCCCGTTTCGGCATAAGGCTGCAGCTCCGGAAAAGGTCGATAGGCCAAAACAAGATAGGCTTCTCCCAAAGCAATATTTTTCAAGCAATGACGGCAAGGCACGCCGTCGCCATCCGAAATTTGCCGCTCTGGCTTCAAGCCATAAGCATCCGGCCCGCCGCGCTGAAGTGCCCGGACAGCATTGGTTGGCAAGGCTTTGAATTTTAGCGTCATGGCAAAATCTCCGGTGTCGTCGACCGGAAATTATGCTCGCAAGACAGCGTTTCCCACCCGATTCCTGCCGAAATGGATCAATCCATCAGCGCGTCGAGACCACGAACCAGACCTTTGATCTGCTGTACCCGTCTGATGGCGAGCAGCGTGCCCGCCACGTAAGGCGCCGCGGACGAGCCGGCGTCGTGGCGTATGGTCAGCCGCTCGTCTGGCAGACCGAACAGCGCCTCGCAGGACAGGATGTAGGACGGCAGGCGAAGCGCGTGCACTTGCACCCCCTCGCCTGCGCCGACCGCACCACCGCGTGTGGCCGGCACGCCGGAGACCTCAGAGACCGGCTTTGCCGTTGAGGCCTTGCGGATGTCGGCCAGCGCTTCAGCAAGCTCTCGTGCGGTTCCGGAGGGCGCGTCGGGCTTCTTTGCACTAGCATAATCGATGACCTCGACATCCGGCACGTATTTTGCCGCCATAAGTGCAAACCGCTTCATCAGCGTGGCGGTGATGGAAAAGTTGCCGGCGGCAACGACGCCGACGCCATTAGCGCGCGCCGCGGCGTCGATCTCGGCATAATCGGCAGCTCCCAGTCCCGACGTGCCGATCACCGTATGCCGTCCGTTGTCGATGGCGAGCAGCACATGGTCTTTCACGACATGCGGCTTGGTGAAGTCGACCAGCACGTCCGACGGCGCCTCCAGCGCCTCGGCCAGCGAGGCCGAAACGGCAATACCATTAGCCGGCATACCAACCAGCAGACCGGAATCCTGCCCCGCGCCGCTGCGTGATACAGCCCCGGCCAGCGCCATGTCGCCCTGCGCCCCGATCGCCGGAACCAGCGCTTTGCCGACCCAGCCGGTCGCGCCGGCCATTACCACGCGTATTGCCATCGTGCGATCCTCCATCACCCATCGGTTTTTAGACGATAGCGATATGGAAAGAGCCAAGCTCATTCAAGTCGGGCTCGCCTTTGAGTGTTGATCCAGAGACTCTGGGACATTGCAAGACAAGCTGAAGCGCGGATGAACGGGCCTGAAAATCAGGGCCGCATGACGCTGGCCGCGCGCTCGGCAAAAGACATCGGATGTACGACCTCCTTTTTTTGCGCCACTGGCGTAAAGCCGAGTTTTTGATAGAGCGGCAGTGCTGCTGGGTGATCGAGGGTGCAGGTCTGCACCGTCACCCGCTTTGGCCCGTGCGACCATGCCGCGGCGATTGCCGCACCAAGGAACCAGCGGCCGATGCCTTGCCCGGTCGCGTGCTCCATCATTCCGAAATAAGCGAGTTCCACTTCCTCCGGCAAATGCGGCTTGAGGTCGAAGAAGCCGGCCGGCGCACCATCCAGATAAAGCACCCTGATGTCGCGGTCCTCGCGGTGGATGCCCGCCGCAAGCTCCTCGTCGCTCAGCCTCAGCACATTGACCCAGTGCCATTTGCGGCCCACCCGATCCATCAAATAGCGGTAGAAATGCAGCGGAATGTCTTTGGTCTTGAGCAGCGCGATCTGGCGGTTGTACGGCAGCGGCGGCGAATACGCAGGCGGCACATGCATTTCGAGAAACGTCACGGTGACGTCGATGTCTTCCAGCGATCCGTCTTCCATCCCCGTCAGTCCTTGCCCGTCACGACGGGCGTGTCGGAAAGCCCGCCCCATTCGGTCCATGAACCGTCATAAAGCCTGTTGTCGGCATGGCCAAGCGTCTCCAAAGCCAGCGTGACAGCTGCCGCGGTGACGCCCGACCCGCAGGAGGTGACGACCGGCTTCGACAGGTCGATGCCGGCTCCTTCGATCACTTTGCGCAGCCTGTCCTTCGGCAACAATTCGCCGTTTTCCGAAAGCGCCGAAAATGGCACGTTGTGCGCGCCCGGCATATGGCCGGAGCGGATGCCGGGGCGCGGCTCCGGCTCGGTGCCGGCAAAACGGCCAGGCGAGCGCGCGTCGGCGATCTGGCTCTCCCCCGTCTCGACGATCCGGCGCATGTCGGCAAGGCTGGCGACGCGGGCGGCATCGAAGTTGGCATAAAACACGCAAGGCGCGATCTTCGTCGGCTCCGCCGTCACTGGCCGTCCGGCGGCTTTCCAACGATCGAACCCGCCGTCGAGTATATAGACCTGGAACACGCCCATGACGCGAAACAACCACCAGGCGCGCGGTGCAGAAAAGAACCCTGGCCCGTCATAGACAACAATCGTGTCATCGGCCGAAATACCCATCGCGCCGACATATTGCGCGAAATGCTGCGGCGACGGCAGCGTGTGCGGCAGAGCCGCGTCGGGGTCCGAAACCGCATCCTGGTCGAGGAAGCGGGCGCCTGGAATATGCGCTACGTCGTACTCGGCGCGCGCGTCACGCTTTTGCGCCGGCAGATACCAGGACGCGTCGACAATCGTCAGGCCGGGTTCGCCGAGCCGCTTCTGTAACCAATCGGCATCGATGGTGAAAGGACTGTCGTCGGCCATCTTTTCTCTCCTGTCCCGCCCGTCGCAGTCCTATATCAGGCTGGCGGCATAGGACCAAAGCGAATGCGGAAGCGCCGGTTCTCGCGGCCCTTCTTCTCGATCTTGCCGATATGGATCTCGCCGATTTCGCTGGTGCTCTTTACATGGGTGCCGCCGCAAGGCTGGCTGTCGATCGAAGCGTTCTCGCCGATGCAGACCAATCGGATCCTTCCCGTGCCGGCCGGGGGCCGCACATTCTTGGATTTCACCAAGCCCGGATTGGATGCCAGTTCCTCGTCGGAAATGAGCCGGGTGAAGATCGGGTGGTCGGCTCGCACCAGTTCCATCAGTCTGGCCGTCACGTCTTCCTTGGTAAAGCCGGCATCCGGGATGTCGAAATCGATACGGCTGTCGTCCTCGGAAACCGCGGCGCCGGTGATCGGGAACGGACAGACGACGGTAAGCAGGTGGCAGGCAGAATGCATGCGCATCAGCAACTGCCGCCGCGGCCAGTCGATGGCGAGCCTCATGCGCTCGCCCACCTTTGGAACTGCCTGCTCCGGCGCCGGCACATGGATGATCTCGTCCTTGGTTTCGCCGGTGATCGTAGCGGCAATCGCTATGCCGGTGCCGTCGGCGCGTTCGAGGCTGCCGGTGTCGCCCGGCTGCCCGCCCGATGTGGCGTAAAACACCGTCCGGTCCAGAATGATGCCGCCGCGATCATTGACTGCGACGACGGTGGCGTCGGCCGTCCCCAGATAGGCGTCGTCACGAAACAGCGCTTCGGTCTTGTGCGCCATCACGCAACCCTTTCGAACGGTACTGAAATCGTGCTCTGTTGCTCCATCCACCCCGGCACCGGCAGCTTCTTTTCGCGCAGGAATTCAGGATTGAACAGCTTCGACTGGTAGCGCGTGCCGTAGTCGCAAAGCATGGTCACGATAGTGTGGCCGGGGCCTAGCTCGCGCGCCAGGCGAATGGCGCCGGCAATGTTGATGCCCGTCGAACCGCCAACGCAAAGCCCCTCCTCCTGGATCAGGTCGAATACGATCGGCAGCGCGTCCTCGTCGGGGATCTGGAAGGCAAAATCGGGTGTAAAGCCTTGGAGGTTGGCGGTGATCCGCCCCTGCCCGATGCCTTCGGTGATCGAACTGCCCTCGGATTTCAGCTCGCCGCTGGTGTAGAAGGAATAGAGCGCTGCCCCCAGCGGATCGGCCAGCGCGATCTTGACCTGGTTGTTTTTGGCCTTCAGCCCGAAACCGACGCCTGCCAGAGTGCCGCCGGAACCGACCGCCGACACGAAACCATCCACCTTGCCGTCGGTCTGGTTCCAGATTTCTTCGGCCGTGGTGCGGATATGGCCGTCACGGTTGGCGACATTGTCGAACTGGTTGGCCCAGATCGCGCCGTTCGGCTCGCTCTTGGCCATCTGCTCGGCCAGCCGGCCCGACAGCTTCACGTAGTTGTTCGGGTTCTTGTAAGGCACGGCGGGCACTTCGATCAACTCGGCGCCGAGCAGTTTGATCGTATCCTTCTTCTCCTGGCTCTGGGTGTCGGGAATGACGATCACCGTGCGGTAGCCGAGCGCCTTGGCAACCAGTGTCAATCCGATGCCGGTGTTGCCAGCCGTCCCCTCGACGATGACGCCGCCGGGCCGCAGCAGCCCGCGCTGTTCCGCATCGCGGATGATAAACAGGCCGGCGCGGTCCTTTACCGACTGCCCGGGATTCATGAATTCGGCCTTGCCCAGGATCTCGCAGCCGGTTGCTTCCGAGGCCTTGTTGAGGCGGATCAGGGGCGTGTTGCCGATCACGTCGATCACAGAACGGGGCATGGAGATTCCTTTGTGGGTGCGGCGAAACCCTAGAAACCCGAAGCTTCGGTTTCAAGGCAAGAATTTGCCTGGTCCAGTCGCATTTCGCACACTGCAATTCCTGCAGCCAGGAGCGCCCGACCGGTATTCATTTCAACCATGTACCGAAAAGCACTCTTTTCATTCGATTTCTTCACCGGTAGAGCACAGGCTAAGAAGAGCCGGCGGGGCGCAACATGACACTCTATCGGGCCAATCCGAAGCATGGCGTCGCCTGGATTACGGGCGGCAGCAGCGGTATCGGCCGTTCGCTGGCCAAGGATCTTGCCGCTCGGGGCTATGTCGTCGCGGTGACTGCGCCAGATGACCATCCGATCGATACGCTCATCGTCGAAACGGCGCAGATGGCGGGCCGTGTCGCAGCCTATCCTTGCGACGTGACCGACGAAAAACGCATGGCGAAGACGGTTGCAGCGATCGAGAAAGATCTCGGTCCGATCGTGTTGGCAGTGTTCAACGCTGGAAGCTATATCGCAACGCCGGGCGAGGATCTTGTGGCGCGCAATTTCCGTCGGTCTTTCGAAGTCAATTATTTTGGCATCATCAATGGCCTGCTGCCGGTCATCGAACGCATGCGCGTGCGCTCGCGCGGCCATGTCGTGCTGATCGGTTCGGTCACCGCCTATTTCGGCTGGCCCACCACCGCCGCCTATGGCGGCACCAAGGCGGCGGTCAATATCCTGGCCGAGTCGCTGAAATACGATTTCGACAAGATGAACGTCCGCATCCAGGTGATTAATCCGGGCTTTGTCGACACGCGGCTGACCGAAAAGAACTTCCTGCCGATGCCGGGCTTGATGCCGGTCAATCTGGCCTCGCGCCGCATCGCGCAAGGCATCGAATACGGCGGCTTCGAAGTCACTTTCCCACGCCGCCTGAGTTGGACGCTGAAACTGCTCAGGATGCTGCCGAGGCCGTTCTGCCGATGGGTGATCAGCACGGTCACCCGCTGGAACGCGCGGCCGCTGAATTTCGACCGCAAGCCGCCAGTCGAGTAGGATCGGTGATGGGCGAGCGATCGTGCTTGCGGGTCGCTGGGGCGCCGCACATGAATTGGTGCCGGTCGACGATACCGGCGACCCGGACAACCACGTCATTGCCGGCGACGCGCTGTCGCCATCGACCACGGCTTTCCTCGCGCAGCGGATCGTCGTGTGGGTCGAGGCGGTGGTAAGTGAACCAAAGCCCCAAGCAAGAGGGCGACCGAAGCATCGCTCCGGTCGCCCTCTTCAATCGTATTCGACCAAGCCAGGCTTGGCTGACCGCAACACGGTCAGATTATGCGGCCCGCGCTGCTGGCCGCTTGCCGCCGAAGCGGCGTTTGTTATTGCCCTTGAAGGGCTTGGCGCCTTCCGGCTTGCGCTCGCCCGCAAAGGCCGGCTTGTCGCCGAACCGCTTCTTGCCGAAGCCGTTGTTTGCGCCGCTGGGCCGCCTGCCGTCGCGACGGCCATTGTGGTCGTTGCGATCATTGGCCGGTTCGAAGCTGCGCTCATTCTTCTCGGCGGGATTGCGCTGCGGATCGGGGCTGCCGAGATGGTCGGCAATGATCGGCAGCTTGGTGCGGATGATGCGCTCGACCTGACGCAGCTTGCTGTTTTCAGACGGGTCGCAGAGTGTGATGGCGATGCCGTCCATGCCGTTGCGGCCGGTGCGGCCGATCCGGTGGACATAGCTCTCCGCCTCGTCCGGCAGGTCGAAATTCACCACATGGCTGATGCCGGGCACGTCGATGCCGCGTGCCGCAATGTCGGTCGCCACGAGAATGCGCACCGAACCCTCACGGAAATCGTTGAGTGCCTTCTGACGGGCATTCTGCGACTTGTTGCCGTGGATGACGGCGGCCTTGAAGCCGTCGCGCTCGAGATCCTTGGTCACCCTGTCGGCGCCATGCTTGGTGCGCGAGAAGATGATGACGGACTTCATCGCCTCGTCGGCGAGCATCTGGGCCAGCACCTGGCGCTTCTGCTTGGTGCGGGCAAAGACGACACCCTGCACGATCTCGGCTGCCGCGGTGCTGTGAGGAGCGACTTCGACGCGGATCGGGTTCTTCAGCAGGCCTTTCGCCAGTTCGGCGATCTCGGCCGGCATGGTCGCCGAGAACAGCACCGTCTGACGGTCCGGCGCCGTCGCCTTGGCGATGCGCTTCACGTCGTTGATGAAGCCCATGTCGAGCATGCGGTCGCCTTCATCGAGCACCAGCCATTTGGTGTCGGCAAGCATCAGGTCGCCTTCACGCACAAGGTCGGTCAGCCGACCGGGCGTTGCGATCAGGATGTCGACGCCGGGCGCGACCTTCTTCACCTGGCTGAAGCGCGAGACGCCGCCCAGCACGAGCGCGGTCGATACATGCGCGCCCTTGGCGAGCAGCTTGATCATCTCCTCGATCTGCACCGCAAGTTCACGTGTCGGCGCCAGGATCAGCGCTCGGGCCGTCTTCGGCCGGCGCTTGGTACCAAGTGCGATGATCTTCGACAGGATCGGCAGCGCGAACGCCGCCGTCTTGCCCGAGCCGGTCTGGGCGATGCCGAAAATGTCGCGGCCTTCGAGCTGCGGCGGGATCGCCTGGGCCTGGATCGGCTTCGGATCGGTAAAACCGGCGGCATTGGTGGCCTTGAGCAGTGCGCCGGTGATTCCAAGTGCGGCGAAACCGTTCGGTTCCGCAGTGTCCTTACCGGTCAAAGTGTTTTCATTGGTCAAAATATTCTTCTTTCATGCGGCTCCTGGCCGCAAACATCGATGGCGGCAGGGCGCAACCTGCCGTCGAAAATTGTCATGAAACGACAAGGCGGGCGGACGTCATCGTCCGCACGGCTGCGCTGTCGTGCCCGCAGGCTTCATGCCACGGGGCTTTTTCGCCACCTTGCCGATATGTCGGGAAGAGGGAAAACAGACGCAACCAGTCTCATTCATCGAGAAGGCCGGACTATCCCGGCCCAAGCGCCTATGCCGCCGCATATGGCCCAGTTCGCATCGAAATGCAAGGGGCCTGATGTTGCAGCGCAGCAAAAGCCATGAGGAAGCGGCGCTTGCGCTCTCTCGCGGGCATGATTACCACAATGCAGCTTTCCGTTTCGGGGACCGGTCATGAAGGACGTGCTGAAGGAACTCGAGCGCCGCCGCGAGATCGCCCGCATGGGCGGCGGCCAGGCCCGCATCGACGCCCAGCACAAGAAGGGCAAGCTGACCGCCCGCGAACGCATAGACGTCTTTCTCGACGAGGGCTCGTTCGAGGAGTTCGACATGTATGTCGAGCACCGCTCGACCGATTTCGGCATGGAGAAAACCAAGATCGCCGGCGACGGCGTCGTTACCGGCTGGGGCACCGTCAACGGTCGCCCGGTCTATCTTTTCGCCAAGGATTTCACCGTGTTCGGCGGCTCGCTGTCCGAGGCCCATGCCGAAAAGGTGGTCAAGGTCCAGGAGATGGCGCTGCGCAATCGCGCGCCGATCATCGGCCTTTACGACGCCGGCGGCGCCCGCATCCAGGAAGGCGTGGCGGCGCTCGGCGGCTATGCCGAGATCTTCCAGCGCAATGTACTGGCCTCCGGCGTCATCCCGCAGATTTCACTGATCATGGGCCCCTGCGCCGGCGGCGATGTCTATTCGCCGGCGATGACTGACTTCATCTTCATGGTTCGCGAAACCTCCTACATGTTCGTCACCGGGCCGGATGTGGTGAAGACCGTAACCAACGAGACGGTCACCGCCGAAAGCCTCGGCGGCGCTTCTATCCACACGACGAAGTCCTCGATCGCCGACGGAGCCTACGACAATGACGTCGAGGCGCTGCTGCAGATGCGCCGGCTGGTCGATCTGCTGCCCGCTTCCAACACGGCGGAAATTCCCGAGATCGAATGCTACCAGTCGGTCACCGATCACGATCTGTCGCTCGACAGGCTGATCCCCGACAATGCCAACAAACCCTACGACATCAAAGAGTTGATCCTTAAAGTTGCCGACGAGGGTGACTTCTTCGAGATCCAGCAGAATTTTGCGAAAAACATCGTCACCGGCTTCGGCCGTATCGAGGGCCGCACCGTCGGCTTCGTCGCCAACCAGCCGATGGTGCTGGCCGGCGTGCTCGATTCGGATGCCAGCCGCAAGGCGGCTCGTTTCGTGCGCTTCTGCGACTGCTTCTCGATCCCGATCGTCACCTTCGTCGACGTGCCGGGCTTCCTGCCCGGCACCGCGCAGGAATATGGCGGGTTGATCAAGCACGGCGCCAAGCTTCTGTTCGCCTATGCCGAAGCGACCGTGCCAAAGATCACCGTCATCACCAGAAAGGCCTATGGCGGTGCCTATGACGTCATGGCGTCAAAGCATTTGCGCGGTGACATGAACTATGCGTGGCCAACGGCGCAGATTGCGGTGATGGGCGCCAGGGGCGCAGTCGAGATCATCTATCGCAAGGACATCGGCGACGCGGAGAAAATTGCAGCACACACAAAGGCTTACGAAGATCGCTTCCTGTCGCCCTTCGTTGCCGCCGAGCGTGGCTATGTCGACGAGGTGATCATGCCGCATTCAACCCGCCGCCGCATCGCCCGCGCGCTCAGGATGCTGCGCAACAAGGATATGCAAAACCCCTGGAAGAAGCACGACAACATTCCGCTGTGAGGGGTTGATGTCGCGCCTGGTCTTCTACATGGGAGCGCACTTCGGCAGGTTTGCCGTCCTGCTTTTCGCTCTGCCGCTGTTCTGCCCAACAGTCTTATGGTTCTGGTTTCTCGACCGGCATCCGCTCGCCGTCATCGCGGCTGGCGTTGTTGCGATCCCAGCTGCGATGCTGGGCATGGTTCTGTTGATCGGGACATTGTTCGCCGGTTTTCGACCCAGCAAGGTGGACGGGATTACTCGGGAATCAGCCCCGAAATTATGGGCCATCTGGGAGAGTATTGCCGGCAAACACCGCGCCAGCCGGACTACCATCGTGCTGAGCCCCGATCTCAACGCCAGTATCGGTGAAGAGCGGCCGTTTCTGGGCCTGCTTGGTCGCAGGGCAATTCTCACCGTGGGCCTGCCGCTGCTCGCAGTGACCGACCAAAAGGGGGTTGCGGCGATCTTGGCCCATGAGGACGCCCATCTGAAAAATAAAGATACAAATGGCGGGCTCAACCTGGCCGAACTCGAAAAGAGCTTCGATCTAATCTTCGACTTCGCCCCACCGGGAAAAACAGTTTCGGGCAGCCTGTTCTACTGGATGCTTGGCCCGCTGTCGCGCACGCTGGAGCGCGAAGAAATACGGTTGTCGCGGCGGGCGGAAATTGACGCGGATCGTCATGCAGCGATGTCCGGCGATGCATATGAAGCGGCCCGCGCCCTGCTGCTGGTCGGTGCCGCCAGTGCGTTCTTCGATGACCAAGTGTATATTCCGCTTAAACGTGAACTGCTTGGCACCATGGTACCGCCTCGTCCACCACTCGAAAGAGTTCTGGCGGCCGCCAGTCACCTGTCGAGGCTTCCCATCCTGCAAGAATATGCGCAAAAGGCCTGGGACGCGCCAGATAACGAAAGCGCGGATCATCCGCCCTGGTCCGAACGTTTGAATGCTCTTGGATTTAGCTCGGCTCCAGAGATAGAACCAGTTCTGGTTTCCGCCTTGTCGAGCCTGCTGAGCGATGAGGTGGTCGCCGAACGCGTCCGGCATTTCGACGGTGAATGGACATCGAACATCGCCGACGACCTCGATCGATAGCTGTCCGCCCTGGAGCTACTGCGGCCAATGTCAGAGTCGTCGGCCTATTCCGCTTCCGCTGCTCCGAACCCGGCTCCCATCGTCGCGCGGACAGCGCCCGACCACGGCGTGGCGTGATTGTCGATGCGCATCTGGAAGATAAAATAGGTCGGCGAGCAGAAGCCGATGCCCTTCACTTTGCCGATACCGGGTGTATCGGGCGGCAGCGACTGACACATGTAATCCTCGCGGCAGAAATGGTCGGCCGAGCAGGCAGGACGATTGCCGCGATTGACGGCGCCGCCCAGGCACTGATCGAAATTATTGGTCGCCACGCAGGTGTCGAATTTCTTGCCGCCAACCAGCCCGCAAATCTCGTTCGGCATCGGCTTGCCCGTCTTGAAGGCGGCAAAGCTGCGATCCCGGTCATCGCAGCCGCGATAGGCGATACCCGCCGGCACACCGATCTTCGGCGGTCGGCAGGTGTAGGCGGCGCGCGAAATGCTTGGTGCGAACGCGGCGAACTGACCGGTGATGGTATACCGGTCATTGAAAGGCTGTGCCGGGTTGCTGGCGATGGATCCCGTTAAACAAGGGTGGCCGGAAAACATATCTTCGCTGTCCTTGGGCAACAGGCATTGCGCCAGCTTGGTGCGCACGCCGGACGCGGTTGTCAACGGCGTGCAGACGGTGCCGCCACCGCATTGCCATGTCGCGCCGAAGCGGGCCGCATCCTGTGGCATCAGGCAAGGCATCGCCATCTCGGCCGGCGAATAGGCGATTTCGCCGGCATCGTTCCAGGTCGCCGGCGGCGCGAACGATAACGGGCGAAAGCGGTTCGGTTCCTTGCCGTCGGCAGTCGCGTGCAGCCAGGCGACGCGGCGCGGGATGTCGGCGTGGAGATGCGGGGAGATGCCGACCTCGATGCGGTTGAGCGGCGAGGTCGTCTTATCGTCCAGGCCGATGAAATGGAAGCCGGCGGTCGAGCCCGCCTGATGGCAGCCCTGGCAGGCGCCGTTGTCCAGCCGCTCGACCAGTGCCTCCGGCGTGCGCACCAGCCTCAAGGCGGAATAATCGAGCCCGACAAAATCCGCAGGCTGGAATAATGGCGCAAACGGGTGGTTGGCCTGCCTTGCGCTGCCGAAGGTCGACCAGGAGATGACCTTCCTTGCCAAGAATTCATCGGGGATTTTGTAGATGCCGAGATCGACCGCCGCGACATTGGTGCGGACATAGTCGGCAAGTCTTGCTTTCAGCGCAGCATCTTCGGCGAGACGTGCCGTGTCGGGCGTGTTTTCCAGCGGCTTTTCGCTGACAGCCGCTCCGTCGATGCCGAAAATTCGCATGAGATAGGCAGCCTGCCCGCCGAATTCGGTCTCCTGGCCGGAGGGGAAGCGCACCACTTGCGCATTGAGCTCGAGCTGCTTGAAGGTGAGCGCCGTCCTTTCCAGCGGCCCACCGGTCAGCCAGCCGGCATCGACGCTCTCGTCGAGTTGTGGTGCCCAGCGTCCCGCGACGCCGACACAACCGCCGTCGGCATCCGGCGCGGCATCGTAGACGGCACTGAAATTGAACGGCAGGCGCGAGGCCAGAACCTTGCCGTTCTTCTTGAAGCCGTAGGCGAGGCGATAGATGAAGCGCACTTCGCCGCAACTCGTGTCGCCTTGCAAGGCGGCGAAGTCGCGCCGGTCGAGCCGGTTGACCACGCCGACAAGGCGGAAGCGTGCGGCCTCGGTCCTCGGCCAGCGCATGTCCATGACGCGGCCAACATTGCCGTCGGTCACCTCGTAAAGCGGCCGGCCGCCGGCCTTCATCTCGGCCCGCAATGCCGCGACGTCGCTTGCAATCGTTTCGACGATCGCGTGGTAAGCGGGCGCCTTATCATAAAGCGTCTTCAAATCGCCGTTGCCATCGACGCCGAAAATGCCGGCGAACCCGTAACCGTTGCTGTCGAGAGCGGCGAGAACGGCCGGGTCGTCGACGATGGTCAGCGGAGTTCCGGCGTTCGCGGCCTGCGCCATGGATATGGCACTAATGATCGCAACGAGCAGCGCAATCAGGCGGTTCATTCGGCAGCCTTCCCGCGGCTTTCAACGAGCTCGCGCAGGACCGGCACCAGCGCCAGCGGCAGGTCCTCGGCGATCAGCCCCGGTCCGAAACGGCTGCCGGCCTCGGCATGGATCCAGACTGCCGCACAGGCCGCTTCAAAGGCCGGCATGCCCTGCGCCAGCAGCGCGGCGATGATACCCGACAGCACGTCGCCCGAACCGGCGGTGGCCAGCCAAGGCGCGCCATTGTCGTTGATCGCTGCCCGGCCATCGGGGGCCGCAATCACAGTGTCGGCACCCTTGTAGACGAGAGTGGCGTTGGCCCGTTCGGCTGCGGCGCGTGCCTTGGCCAGTTTGGACAGGTCCTTGTCCTCGGCGATATCTGAAAAAAGCCTGACGAATTCGCCGTCATGCGGCGTCATCACCAGAGCCGGCGCGCTCGGCCGGCTGGCGGCTTCGAACAGGGCATCCGTCGCGTCGCGAAACGAGGTGACGCCGTCGGCGTCGAGCACCAGTCCGTCGATCCCACCGTCTTGCCCACGAGCGCCATTCAGCACGGCCAGGGCGAATTCGCGCGTCTTCTCACCAATGCCAAATCCTGGGCCGAGCACGAAGGCCGATGGCCGGCGGCTGCCGACGAATTCGTCCACATCCGCGACAGTGTCTAGCTTGCGCAGCATGATCGAGGTCAGATGCGCCGCGTTCACATGGATGGCGTTCGCCGGCGACAGCAAGGTGACGGCCCCTGCCCCGCTCCTAGCCGCGGCAAGCGCCGACAGCCGCGCAGCACCCGTCGCCGACGGCCCGCCGGAAAAGACGCCGACATGGCCGCGTTTATACTTATGGGCGTCGACGGCCGGAACCGGAAAGCGGCCAAGCCAGAGCGCCGGAATGTTCTCGAATGTTCGTGGTTCAAGCTGCGCAACAACACTGTCGCTTATGCCGATATCAGCGAGCACGATTTCGCCGCACAGCTCGCGCCCCGGCAACAAAAGATGGCCTGGCTTTTTTCGCGCGAAGGTCACCGTGGTCCGGGCCCGGAAGGCCTTTCCTAACACATTGCCGCTCTCGCCTGAAACGCCCGACGGCAGGTCGACCGCAACAACCGGCAAATTCAATTCCGCCGCAATGTCGATCACCTTGGCGGCGTCGCCGGACAGCGGCTTGGACAGCCCCGCCCCATAGACCGCGTCAACCACGACCGAGCCCATCTCGGCAACAAAATCCGACAGCGGCCGAGCTTCAACCGGGCATTCCGAGGCAGCGAGTGCCGCATCACGGCCGCGTTTGGGCGATCCGGACGCCCACACAGAGACATCGACGGCGCTCTCCCGAAGGATGCGCGCCACGACATAGCCGTCGCCGCCATTGTTGCCGGGGCCGCAAAGCACATGGACGCGCGTTGCTTTCGGGTAGCGCTTGAGCACCACGGCAGCAACCGCAGCGCCGGCATTGCGCATCAGGCCGATGCCGTCGAATGGACCAGCGGCAATCGCCAGCCGGTCGGCCTCGGCCATTTCGGACGGAGAAAGAAGTTCGTGGCTCATGCGGGCGACATGCACATCATCTGCCGAAGCATTGTCCAGTTTTTGATCCGACGCAAACTACGAAGGTTATGAAACACACCGGCAATGCCCGGAGCGACGAGTCGCAGGTCCGCAGCTGCCCATGAAATATCCGATCTGCCCATTTTTTGTGCGGACGACGGGACCGGCGTTGTTTAGGCTCGTGGCGCTCATGGCGCATCCGACGCGGAGAATGACGCGAATGTACATTCCCGCGTAGCATGGTATCCAAATCATGTGAGCCCACCCGGCACCCCATCAATTGGCACAGTTCGTGCTTGATTGAGGCGCAAGCGGGGCTCACAACCCGTCTTTTTTGGCAGTGGAGGCCACTTTTTACATGAAAAAGATCGAAGCGATCATCAAGCCATTCAAGCTAGACGAAGTGAAGGAAGCGCTTCAGGAGGCCGGCCTGCAAGGTATCACCGTTACCGAGGCCAAAGGGTTTGGCCGCCAGAAGGGCCATACCGAGCTTTATCGCGGCGCCGAATATGTCGTCGACTTCCTGCCGAAGGTGAAAATCGAAGTCGTGCTCGGCGACGATGCGGTCGAAGCAGCGATCGAAGCCATCCGCAAGGCGGCCCAGACTGGCCGTATCGGCGACGGCAAGATCTTCGTCTCCAACATCGAGGAAGTGGTGCGCATCCGCACCGGGGAAACCGGCATGGACGCCGTCTGAATTTTCCCGTTAAAAGGCCATGTTCAAAACGTCATCACATAGGGAAGCAGGGACATGACGACAGCCAAAGACATCATGAAGCAGATCAAGGACAACGACGTTAAGTTCGTCGATCTGCGCTTCACCGATCCGAAGGGCAAACTGCAGCACGTTACGATGGATGTCGTCGAGGTCGAGGAAGACATGTTTGCCGATGGCGTCATGTTCGATGGTTCCTCGATCGCTGGCTGGAAGGCGATCAACGAGTCCGACATGGTGCTGATGCCGGATTCCGATACGGTGCATATGGACCCGTTCTTCGCGCAGTCGACCATGGTCATCCTGTGCGACATCCTCGATCCGATCTCCGGGGAGTCCTACAATCGCGACCCGCGCGGCACCGCAAAAAAAGCCGAGGCCTACATGAAGGCCGAAGGCATCGGCGACCAAATCTTCGTCGGTCCTGAAGCCGAGTTCTTCGTGTTCGACGACGTCAAGTACAAGGCCGATCCCTACAACACCGGCTTCAGGCTGGATTCGACCGAACTGCCGTCCAATGACGACACCGACTACGAGACCGGCAACCTCGGTCATCGGCCGCGCATCAAGGGCGGCTATTTCCCGGTGCCGCCGGTCGATTCGGCGCAGGACATGCGCTCGGAAATGCTCACCGTGCTCGCCGAGATGGGCGTGCGCGTCGAAAAGCACCACCACGAAGTGGCCGCCGCACAGCACGAGCTCGGCATCAAGTTCGACACGCTGGTCCGCAACGCCGACAAGATGCTGATCTACAAATATGTCGTGCACCAGGTTGCCAACGCCTATGGCAAGACCGCCACCTTCATGCCGAAGCCGGTGTTCGGCGACAATGGCTCGGGCATGCATGTCCACCAGTCGATCTGGAAGGAAGGCAAGCCGACCTTCGCCGGCAACGAATATGCCGGCCTGTCCGAGAGCTGCCTGTTCTATATCGGCGGCATCATCAAGCATGCCAAGGCGATCAACGCCTTTACCAACCCGCTGACCAACTCCTACAAGCGCCTGGTGGCGGGTTATGAAGCGCCGGTGCTGCTCGCCTATTCGGCACGCAACCGCTCGGCCTCGTGCCGCATTCCGTTCGGCTCGTCGCCGAAGGCCAAGCGCGTCGAGGTCCGCTTCCCCGATCCGGGCGCGAACCCCTATCTTGCCTTCGCCGCCATGCTGATGGCCGGCCTTGACGGCATCAAGAACAAGATCCACCCGGGACAGCCGATGGACAAGGATCTCTACGACCTGCCGCCGAAGGAATTGAAGAAAATCCCGACCGTCTGCGGCTCGCTGCGCGAGGCTTTGCAGAGCCTCGACAAGGACCGCGGCTTCCTGAAGGCCGGCGGCGTATTCGACGACGACCAGATCGACAGCTATATCGAGCTCAAGATGGCCGAGGTAATGCGCTTCGAAATGACCCCGCATCCGGTCGAATACGATATGTATTATTCGGTGTGATCCGGATCGTTGCAGCCAATAGAAAAAACCCCGGCAAAGACGCCGGGGTTTTTTATTGTGATGCGATTGGAGAGAAAGTCACAGCGCAGACCTGAGGTCCACGCCATGACGAATGCTCAAGCCGCTGCCGAAACCTCGGCGCTGGTCGGGACGGAGGCGATCGTCTTCAATATCTGCGAGGCGATCTGGTAGGGGTCGCCCTGCGAATTCGGCCGGCGATCTTCGAGATAGCCCTTGTAGCCGTTGTTGATGAAGGAGTGCGGCACGCGGATCGAGGCACCGCGATCGGCGATGCCATAGCTGAACCTGTTCCACGGCGCGGTCTCGTGCTTGCCGGTCAAACGCTTGTCGTTGTCCGGCCCGTAGACGGCGATGTGATCCATCAGGTTCTTGTCGAAAGCCGCCATCAGCGCTTCGAAATACGCCTTGCCGCCGACTTCGCGCATATAGGCTGTCGAGAAGTTGGCATGCATTCCCGAGCCGTTCCAGTCGGTGTCGCCGAGCGGCTTGCAGTGATATTCGATGTCGATGCCGTATTTCTCGGTCAGGCGCTGCATCAAATAGCGTGCCATCCACATCTGGTCGGCGGCCTTCTTGGAGCCCTTGCCGAAGATCTGGAATTCCCACTGGCCTTTGGCCACTTCGGCGTTGATGCCTTCATGGTTGATGCCGGCGGCAAGGCAAAGGTCGAGATGCTCCTCGACGATCTGCCTGGCGACGGAGCCGACATTGCTATAGCCGACGCCGGTATAGTACGGGCCTTGCGGCGCCGGATAGCCGCTCTCGGGGAAGCCGAGCGGGCGGCCGTCCTTGTAGAAGAAATACTCCTGCTCGAAGCCGAACCAGGCGCCCTCGTCGTCGAGGATGGTGGCGCGTTTGTTGGACGCATGCGGCGTGACGCCGTCCGGCATCATGACCTCGCACATGACGAGCGCGCCATTAGTGCGGGCGGGATCCGGATAAACGGCGACCGGCTTCAAAACGCAGTCGGAGCTGTGGCCCTCGGCCTGCATGGTCGAAGAACCGTCGAAGCCCCACAGCGGAAGCTGGTCGAGCGTCGGAAACTCGGCGTAGTCCTTGACCTGCGTCTTTCCGCGAAGATTGGGAACCGGGGTGTATCCATCGAGCCAAATGTACTCGAGCTTGTATTTCGTCATTCTAGCCTCTCGTTGCTTGATCACCGAACCCTGGATGGCGCCGGGGGGAGCCGGCCTATCCAGCAGCCGACCTGCCGGATTACTAAAATGCAATTCGTGTGCCATTCTCGCCGGCGATGGATGCGGCAAAAGTGAGGTTGTATCCGCCCAAAAACGCTGGTCCGCGGTCATGCTGCGTTCGGATCATCCACAAGCACATTTTGCACAAATAATATGCAAGTACTGATCTTTTCGTAATCATATTGCCTATTTCGATTGCTGAACCTATGTTGGGGAAAGGTTGAATCGGCAAGGTTCTGTCGAAGAAAGGAAACCGACAATGGAAATCACTTCCACTCGTCAGTCGGCCAAAATCCTGATGTTCCCGGTGGCAGCGCGCGCTTCTGCCTCAAATTTAAGCGGAAAGGCTAAGTTCGCGGCAGAACTTGCTTCGTTGCGCAACCGCACGGATTTCGGAAGTGCCTGGTATCATGAGGCAGCGATCGAGGAAGCGAACCAGGATCGGAAGAGCTAAGCCCTGCGCTCGATAAATTGAAAAAGCCCGGCGCGATCGCTCGCGCCGGGCTTTGCTTTGAACCGGACAGGCCGGCTTACTGTTTGGTGTGCAGGTCCGTTCCGAGCGTATCCCTGACAAAGATCATGCCGATGATCAGCGACATCGCTGCAACGGCGACCGGATACCAGAGGCCGTAGTAGATGTTGCCCTTAGCCGCGCTCAGCGCGAAGACGGTCACCGGCAGTAAACCGCCAAACCAGCCATTGCCAATGTGGTAAGGCAGCGACATGCCGGTGTAGCGGATGCGCGTCGGGAACATCTCGACCAGGATCGCAGCAATCGGCCCGTAAACCATGGTCACGTACAGAACCAGGATGAACAGGATGCCGATGGTCAGCGGCCAGTTGATCTGCGCCGGATCCGCGAACATGGCAAAAGCGCCGGAAGCGGGAATGTTGTAGACTGTCACCTCGGTTGCGCCAGCCGCTTCTTCCTTGGTCAGGATCTTGTCCGCGACTGCCTTGTCTGTCGGGACGGTTGTTTTTTCGCCGGCACGAATCGCGGTGGCATCGAGTTTAAGCTCGGGATTGGCAGCCACAAAAGCGTCGAGCTTCTGGTCGGCCACTTTCGATGCCGCACGCTTTAGAGGATAACCTCCATCCTGTAAGGCGATATTGATTGCCTTGCCGAAGGCTGTCTCCTTGGCCTTCAACTGGTCGCCAGCCGCGACCGCGTCATAGGCTTCAGCCGTTTCGTTGCCAATCTTGACCGTTGCAGCCGTTCCGGGCGCGGCTGTCGTGACCACATCGTATGGCACGGAACTCTTCGCAAGGAATGCCGTGGCCACATCGCACGAGCTGGTGAATTTCCATGTTCCGGTAAGATTGAACTGGAAACTGCAGTCGCCCGGTGCCGCGGTGACGGTTGCTCGAACATTTTCCTGCGCGGTAGCTAGAGTGGGATTAGCGGCGCGGGTCAGTGCCTTGAACAGTGGAAAGGTGGTGACGATCGCCAGCGCCAATCCCGCCATGATGATCGGTTTGCGCCCGATCTTGTCGGAGAGCCAGCCGAATACGACAAAGAAGATGGTGCCAAGCGCCAGCGCGATCGCGATCATGATGTTGACCGACTGCGGATCGACCTTGAGCACGTTCTGCAGGAAGAACAGCGCGTAGAACTGGCCGTTGTACCAGACCACGGCTTGGCCAGCGGTAAGGCCAAGCAGTGCCAGCAATGCGATCTTGGCGTTTTTCCACTGGCCGAAGGCTTCGGACAGGGGTGCCTTGGAGCCTTTGCCCTCGGCCTTCATACGCTGGAAGGTCGGAGACTCGGCAAGTGACAGGCGAATCCAGACCGAGATGGCGAGCAGCACCGCGGAAACCAGGAACGGAATGCGCCAGCCCCAAGCTGTGAAATCTTCCTTGCTGAGGGAATTCTGCACAATCAGAATCACGATCAGCGACAGGAACAGGCCGAGCGTTGCGGTGGTCTGGATCCATGAGGTGTAGAAGCCACGGCGGTCATCTGGAGCGTGCTCGGCGACGTAGGTCGCGGCGCCGCCATATTCGCCGCCAAGCGCCAGACCCTGCAGCAGACGGAGTGCAATCAGCATGATCGGCGCGGCAATGCCCCAACTGGCGGAGCCGGGAAGCAGGCCGACCAGAAAGGTCGACAGACCCATGATCATGATGGTGACAAGAAATGTGTACTTGCGGCCGACGAGATCGCCGATGCGGCCGAACACCAGGGCACCGAGCGGGCGAACGATGAAGCCTGCGGCGAACGCCAGAAGCACGAAGATGTTTCTCGTTGTTTCCGGATAAGAGTTGAAGAATGCCGTGCCGATCGCGGCCGCCAATGCACCGTAGAGATAGAAATCGTACCATTCGAAAATGGTGCCGAGCGAGGAGGCGAAGATGACCTTCTTCTCCTCGCGCGTCATGCCGCGGCTTGTTTTGCCGGCGGTCGAAGCCATTGCCATGAGCGTGTCCTCCCGTGTGATTCCGTCAGTCCTCGATGCTGCGCGTCATCGTCCGCGTTTCCTCGCAACGCAGACTCAGTGCAGCCACCAGTACAAAAAATGACAGAAAGCGCCGTCCAGAGGCAGACCGTCTTTGGGATTATGACTTTGGTCTAATGTGCAGTGCGAAATAGAAACGACGGTGCGGTCAGCCTTTGAGAGCTTCGAGCAGCGTGACTGCCGCCATCATGTCGCGCTTGCGGGCCGCGCGGTGCGCGACGGCCTCGGCATCATGGCCCCATTGCTCGGCCTGCCAGTCCTCGTCGACATGACCGGCAGCCCAGGCCGCCTCGCCGTCGAGCTCGCCGAAGTCGACGGCCAGCGCCAGCAGCGCCGATCCGGTCAGCGACGTCATGACGTGGATGGCGGCAAGGCGCAGCGGATCGGCACGTTGGGCAAGATGCTGGCCAAGCAGCGCGATACTCTCGCGCGGCTGTTCGACATGGATCACGCCTTCGGCAAGATGGAACCGGGCGCCGAGCGCGCTGCGCACCCAGTCGATGACCGGATCCCAATGCTCGTTCTGCCGGTCGACGAGTCCTTTGGGCGCATCGGCGCGGTAGCAGAGCAGATCGGACGAGGCAAAGCGCAGGATGTCCTCCAGCACGGCCTGGGGATCACTGGCGACGCCATCGATTGCCGTATTGACCAGACGCATCACCGGCATCGTCACCGGGTTGATGGTCTCCTCCTGTGCGGCGAATTCCTCGGCGACCAGAGCAGCCGCCTTTTCGGTCGGCAGCGCCAGCAGCGCCTTGGCCGGCGTGCGGACGGGCTTGCCATCGAGATGGACGGCAAAACCGTCTTCGACCGGTGCTACCGCGACGGTCTTGTAGAAGCGCTTCGGCAGCGGCGTCTTCATCTGGATCTGGGCGCGACGCACCGGGTCCGGATCGGAGAGCTGCTTTCCAGCTTCGAGGTCGTTCAATATATCGCGCATGCTCATCCGGGACTTTGTTTTCGGACCGGCCGGTTGACGATGATGAGACCAGCCGCGATCAGGGCGAGTGCCAGGAAGATACGAACGGTCAGCGGCTCATTCAAGAACACGGCGCCGCACAGCACACCAAACACCGGCGACAGGAAAGTGAAGCTCGACAGTCCAGATGCAGGGTAGCGCCGCAGCAGCCAGAACCACAGCACATAGGTGAAGGCGACGACGTAGACGGCCTGGAACAACAGCGCCAAGGTCGGCAGAACGGCAAAGCTGCGGACCGGCGGCCCGGCAAAAGGCATCACCAAAATGCCGATGACGGCGGCCCCGGCCAGCTGATAGAGCAGCAGCTTTTCGGCGCTGGCCGTCACCAGCTTCGACCGCTTGATGACGATATTGGTCACGGCCCACAGAATGCCGGCACCGAGACTGAGCAAATCGCCGCCCAATGTTGCGCCGCCATTGGCGCTCAGTTTATCTGAAAACACCGCGATCAGTCCGGCGAAAGCGAGCAGAAGACCAACGAGCTTGCGTACCGTGATGCTTTCGCCCAGCAGGAAATGACCGCCGACCAGCATCCAGAACGGCATGGTGTTGACCAGCAAAGTGTTGCGCACGACAGTGGTGTGCTCGAGCCCGACATAGAGAAACAGGAACTCGAAACCGAAAAGCGCGCCGGCCAGAATGCCGGCGACGAGGGTCTTGTCGGGCGTGAACAGCGCAATGCCGCGCCAGCGGCACCAGCCGAAAACACACAAGCCGCCGATCACCGAGCGGGCGATCGACAGGAAAACGGGATCGTAGCCGGCGTAGGAGATCTTGGCGGCGACGTAGTTCAGCCCCCAGGAAAAAGTCAGCCCAACCATGATGGCGGCTGCCGCCAGATCGACCGCGTCACGGCGGTCGAGGGTTTCTGTGGCGACGCCCACCAGCGCTAGTCCTCGGCACTCTGCTCGTCGAAACCGAGCAGGTTCCAGCTCTGGCGCATATGCGGCGGCATCGGTGCGGTGACGTCGACAAAGCCCTTGTCGGGATGCGGGATAACGATGCGGCGCGCGTGCAGATGCAGCCGGTTCTGCATGCCGCCTGGAAAATCCCAATTGGTGTCGGCCTCGAAATATTTGGGGTCGCCGATGATCGGGCAACCGATATGGGCGGCATGGACGCGAAGCTGGTGGGTGCGCCCGGTGTAGGGTTCCATTTCCAGCCAGGACAGCGTCTGCGCCGCCTGCTCGACTATGCGGTAATAGGACACGGCGTGATCGGCGCCCTTTTCGCCGTGCTTGGCTATGCGCACACGATCGCCGTCGGGCGTCGGTTCCTTGATCAACCAGGTCGAGATCTTGTCCTCGCGCTTCGGCGGCACGCCCTTGACCAGCGCCCAGTAGGTTTTCTTCGTCTCACGCGCCCGGAACGCTTCGGCGAGCTTCATGGCGGCGAGCCTTGTACGGGCGACAACCAGCACACCCGACGTATCGCGGTCGAGCCGGTGCACCAGGCGCGGCTTCTCGCCCTTCTGGTTGCGCCAGGCTTCCAGCATGTCGTCGACATTGCGGGTGACGCCCGAGCCGCCCTGCACTGCCAGGCCGGCCGGCTTGTTGAAGACGAAGACCTTCGGGTCCTCATGGATCAGCATCTTTGCCAAAACGTCGGCGTCGCCCTGGTTGCGGATCGAATGACCGGTGAGCGGGCTTTCGCCTTTCTTGTCCACTTCGAGCGGCGGCACACGCACCGTCTGGCCGGCTTCGACGCGGGTATCGGCCTTCACCCTGCCGCCGTCGACGCGGATCTGGCCGGAACGCAGCAGCTTCTGCAGATGACCGAAACCGAGACCGGGGAAATGGCTCTTGAACCAGCGATCGAGCCGCATGCCCGCCTCGCCGGCGTCCACTGTGATCTGTTCAACGCCTGCCATGATTCCAATCGCCGTTTTGCAGGCATGCAACGGCATTCGCCGGTACCCGCAATCTCACTCGCTTATTCGTTGTCGGTTCCATATTGCAGAACCTGAACTTTCTCCAGCGTAATCAAACCACTTGTCATGATTGTTTCAAGCACGGGCAGGAAAGCGGCCAATTTTTCCTCGTCATCGACGATCTCGATGACGAGTGGCAGATCCTCCGATAGGCGGAGGATCTTCGTGGTGTGAAGCCGGCTGGAATGGCCGAACCCCATCGCGCCGCGCAGGACGGTCGCGCCGGCTATCTGCATTTCGCGGGCCCTCAGCACAATAACCTCATACAGCGGACGGCCATCTGCCCTGTCGTTTTCGCCGATAAAGATGCGCAGCAATTGTGCCTGTGTTGGTATCTTCATTGCCTGGACCCTCTCAGCCGGTTGAGCCGAACTGCAAAGATGTGGCCAAGCCAGACGGCGGCAAGCCAGGCCACCACGGAGATCGCGATATTGAGTCCCGCCGCCACAAACCTCCCCCCTTGCGCGAGGATGAGTGTTTCAAGGCTGAAAGCGGAGAAGGTCGTCAGGCCGCCGCAGAAGCCGGCCATGAAGAATTGACGTTGCAGCGGACCGGCGAAGACGCGACCATCCGGTCCCGTCAATGTCGCGTAGAAGCCGATGAGGAACGAGCCAACAATATTGACGAGGAGCGTGCCGAAGGGAAATCCAGCGCCCCACAGGGCAGTGCTCGTCGATGAGGCAAGCGCCCGCAACACACCGCCGATCATGCTGCCTGCGGCCACGGTCGCATAGAGCCGAACCGTTTCGTTGGTTCTGCGACGGCCAATGAGGCGCGCCGCATGCCCTGCCGCGGCAGTGTCCGTCCCGTCGTGGCGGAGCTTCCGCGGGCCGCTCACCGCGCCCCGCCGCCAATCAGAAGACTTCCGGCGGCAAAGCCTAGCGTCACGCCGCCGAGGCTCAGAAAAACCGAAAGCAGCACATTTCCGCCGGCGCGCCGCCATTCGCCCTCGCGCGCCAGCGCCAGCGTCTGCAGGCTGAAGGAAGAAACCGTGGTATAGCAGCCGAGGCCGCCGGTAACGGTAAAGGCCCAGATGGCGGGCATGCCGTCGCGCGCCACCGCATGCGCAACGACACCGATTGCAAACGCTCCCGAGACATTGACGGCCATAGTGCCCCAGGGAAAGGTCTCGCCGACCCGGCGGGCGACGAAGCCGGACAGGAAGAAGCGGGCCATTGCACCGATCGCGCCACCAAGGCAGACAAGCAACAGATAATACATCGTGCTCCCTCGCGCCGGTCACACCACGGTGTCAGGCGGCTCCGGCCTTCTTCGGCTTGCTGGAGCCGATCATCTTCCAGTTCTTGTAGAACATGGCATTGATGCGCTCGACGCTGACCGAAACGATGGCGAGAAGAGCGGCGATCAGGCCGGGAAATGGCGATGGCCGGATGATGTCCATGAACACGCAGTAGCGGCGCCCATCATATTCGTTGACCGATCGGTGCAGCAGCGTGTCGTCGAAAATATAGAGCGGATTGTCGTGCCAGTAGTTCCTGGCGTTGTTGCACTCGACGAAAACCTCGGCCTTCACCGGGAGAAGATTGTAGAGAATGCGCAGGCTGAGCCGCAGCGGTCCGAAATGCCAGGAGGTCGATTCCCTGCCCCTGAACACCGACACGGCGATGGTCTTGATGTATTTGAAATCCTTGTTGAATTCGGCAACGTTGTCGATTTTGTGCTTGCCATACCACTGGTAGACATACATGCCGCGCCGGCCGCTGCCGAAATTGGCGTCGATATCGGCGATGATCTCGTCCTTGCGCGCTTTGAAGACGTCCAGAACCTCGTTGACCTCACGCTGATAGTCCGGAGGAAACTGGTCCAGTTTCCAGACACCGCGGTTTCTGTAGCACAGCAGATCGACCAGCAGATTGAAGGGCGAAAGCAGCCAGGTGAAGATGCCGTTGCCGAGGAAATAACCACTGAACAGGGCCCAGTTCTTGTTGTCGTTGCGCAACACGTCGATCAGGCCGAGGACAATGAAAATTGTCGTCAGGATGGGAATGAAATAGAAGCCGAGCGCCAGCAGCGGGATCGCTATGGCGAACTTCCGGAGGGTCTTGCGAGTTCTTTTTGTCATTTTTCCACGCGCCAGGCGCGATTCCGTTCTGAATATCGTCGGTACGTTTCTGGCCTGTCCGCCGGCCGAAGGCGCACCTTGATAGGGTTTTTTATCCCGCCAGACAACGGCGATCACACCAGTGTGCGACTGGCAGCTACTTTTCCCGCTCGCTGCGCAGCTTCGCCCAATAATCCAGCCGCTTCCTGATATCGCGCTCGAAGCCGCGCTCGGGCGGGTCGTAGAATGTCTGCCTTCCCATCTTCTCCGGAAAATAGTCCTGGCCGGAAAAAGCGTCGGGCTCGTCGTGGTCGTAGCGATAGCCGGCGCCGTAATCTTCCTGTTTCATCAGCTTGGTCGGAGCATTGAGAATGTGCTTGGGCGGCAGCAGCGAACCGAATTCCTTCGCCGCCTGTGTGGCGGCCTTGAACGCGGTATAGACTGCATTGGATTTCGGCGCGGTGGCGAGATAGACGGTCGCCTCGGCGAAGGCCAGTTCGCCCTCGGGCGAGCCCAGATAGTCATAGGCGTCCTTGGCGGCGTTAGCGACGACGAGCGCCTGCGGGTCGGCCAGCCCGATATCCTCCATCGCCATGCGCACCAACCGGCGCCCGAGATAAAGCGGATCTTCGCCGGCGTCGAACATGCGGGCCAGATAGTAGAGTGCCGCGTCGGGGTCGGAGCCGCGCACCGATTTGTGCAAGGCGGAGATCAAATTGTAGTGGCCGTCCTGTCCCTTGTCGTAGATCGGCGCGCGGCGCTGGACGATGCGCTGCAGGGCTTCGGCGCCGAACACCTCCTTTGATTTCGCTGCGCGCCAGACCTCTTCGGCGAGCGTCAATGCCGCGCGGCCGTCGCCGTCGCTCATGCGGATGAGCATCGCCTGCGCGTCTTCATCGAGCGGCAGCGGCCTGCCCTCTGCCTGTTCGGCCCGCGCCAGCAGCTTGGCAATACTGTCCTCGCCGAGTGAGTGAAAGACCAGCACACGCGCGCGCGACAAAAGCGCGGCGTTAAGCTCGAAGGACGGATTCTCCGTGGTGGCGCCGACCAGCACGACGGTGCCGTCTTCCATCACGGGCAGAAAACTGTCCTGCTGGGCGCGGTTGAATCGATGGATCTCGTCGACGAACAGCAGCGTCTGGCGGCCGTTCGAGCGGCGCAGCTTCGCTGCCTCGAACACTTTCTTCAGGTCGGCAACGCCGGAAAACACCGCCGATATCTGTTCGAAGGCGAGGCTTGTCTCGCCGGCAAGCAGCCGTGCGACCGTGGTCTTGCCAGTGCCGGGCGGGCCCCAGAAAATCATCGAGCCGAGCGAGCCGGAACCGATCAGCCGCGTCAGCGCGCCGTCGGGTCCGGTCAGATGCTCCTGGCCGACGACCTCGCCAAGGTTCTTCGGGCGCAGACGGTCCGCCAGCGGCCTGCCGGGCGGCGTCTTTTCCGGTTCGTCGACACTGAACAGATCGGCCATGCAACTTCTTCTGCCTGGAGTCCGATCATGCTGACGGTCGGGCTCAGTAACGCAACACCTGGCGCAGTATCTGCCCGCCGCGCTCGACGGTAAAGCGCCACCAGCGCGTATCCTGCTGGGCTACCTGTTCCAGGGTCGCCGCCTTGTCGATCGTCAGGCCATTGACCTCACGCACGATGTCGCCTGGCTGGAAGCCAAAATCGGCAGCAGGCGAATCGCGGTTGATGTCGACCACGGTGACGCCTTTGACATCGGTGCGCAGACCGAGCCGTTGGGCAAGCCGTGGCGACAGTTCAGCAACCTTGGCACCGGAGAACGGGCTGCGGCCGCGCAATGTGAGTTCCGCAGCTTTGGCGCCCTCAGGCGGCCGTTCCAGCGCGATGTCCATCGTCGCCTGCTGACCCTTGCTCAGAACGCCGAAGCTGGCATTCGTACCAATCGACAGCGTCGCCATCCGGTAGTCCAGCGCCCCGACGCTCTCGACCGGCTTACCGTTGAGCGACAGCACTACGTCGCCCGGCTTGAGCCCTGCCTTGGCGGCGGGTCCCGCCTCTTCGACCGAAGAAACCAGCGCACCGGTCGGTTTGTCCATGCCGAGCGATTCGGCAATCTGCGGCGTCACCGCCTCGAACTCGGCACCGGCATACGGCCGCTCGAAGAAGTCGAGCCCGGCCTTGGCCGCGTCGGCGAAGGCGCGAACCATGTTCGAAGGGATGGCAAAGCCGATGCCGATCGAGCCGCCGCTACGGCTATAGATCGCCGTGTTGATGCCGATCAGCTGCCCTCCCATGTTGACCAGCGCGCCACCGGAATTGCCGGGGTTGATGGCGGCGTCGGTCTGGATGAAGAAGCTGGAATCGGAGACGCCGATATGGCTGCGCGCCACCGCCGAAATGATGCCGCTGGTGGTGGTCTGGCCGACACCGAACGGATTGCCGATCGCCAGCACCAGATCGCCGACCTCGAGCGCGTCGGAATCGCCGATAGCGATCACCGGGAACGGCTTGTCAGAAGAAATCTTGAGCACGGCGAGGTCGAGCGTCTCATCCTTGAGCAGCACCTTGCTGTCGAATTCGCGCCCGTCGGCGGTCGCTACCTTGACCTTGTCGGCGTCCTTGACGACGTGGAAATTGGTGACCACGACGCCGGTCGGATCGACCAGCACCCCCGAACCGAGCGAAGACTGCGCGCGCGGCTGCGAGCGGCCGAAGAACTCCTCGAAGAACGGATCGCCGTCGAAGGGCGACGTCATCTTGGCGGTTTGCGAGGCGTAGACATTGACCACGGCCGGCGCTGTCTGCTTGACCAGCGGCGCGAAGGACAGTTGCACCTCCTCGCGGCCGAACGGCACGCGCTTGTCGGGGCCGGAAGTGGCGTTTTCGCCTTCGACGCCATGCAATAGATCCGTCAGCACGTCGGACAACCCGGGATCTGGCTTGGCCTCCTCCGCCAGCGCGTGCCTGGCCGCCGGCACGATGGCCAGCGCCATCAAGGCGCAGATCAGAACAAGGGACAGCCGTTTAACGCGCATTCCGAATCCTCCAAGTCGGGCGCCATTGTCCTGACGATTGTGCAAAATGAAAGGCTAAGCCGCTGAAATCCGATATTTTGAGTAGTCGCCCCAAAAACCGGTGACAAAACCCTACAGACCTGCCCGGCAGCTTCTGCAACGAAAAAGGGGCCCTCGGGCCCCTTAAACTCACTCAGAAAAGCCAAGCCTTATGCGGCTGCGGCTTCCTCTTCGGTGCCTTCGGCCTCGATGCGGGCGCGATCGCCGGCGCCCTTGGCAGAGGTGTCGCGGTCGACGAATTCGATGACGGCCATTGCGGCATTGTCACCGTGGCGGAAGCCCGCCTTCATGATGCGCAGATAGCCGCCATTGCGGGTGGCGTAGCGCGGCGCGATGGTATCGAACAGGCGCTTGACGAGGCCTTCATTGCCGATCTGGGCAATCACCTGGCGGCGAGCATGCAGGTCGCCGCGCTTGCCGAGCGTCACCAGCTTCTCGACGATCGGACGCAAATCCTTCGCCTTCGGCAGCGTGGTGAGAATCTGCTCGTGCTCGATAAGCGACACGGCAAGGTTGGCAAACATCGACTTGCGATGGCTTATGCTGCGGGCGAACCGGCGGCCTTTAAAACCGTGGCGCATGGCTCTTCTCCTTCATTGCGGTTTCAAGAGGCCTGAGCCTCAGTTGGTTAGCCGCATGATCTTGTCCGAAACGTCTGCAACTTTTTGCTGCGCTGACCTTCGGTTCGGGATCATGCTTAATATTGATCTTCGTAACGCTTGGCGAGGTCTTCGATGTTTTCCGGCGGCCAGTCCGGCACTTCCATGCCGAGATGAAGGCCCATCGCCGCCAGGACTTCCTTGATCTCGTTCAGCGATTTGCGGCCGAAGTTCGGGGTGCGCAGCATCTCGGCTTCGGTCTTCTGGATCAGATCGCCGATATAGACGATGTTATCGTTCTTCAGGCAGTTGGCCGAACGCACCGAAAGCTCGAGTTCGTCGACCTTCTTGAGCAGCGCCGGGTTGAAGGCAAGCTCGGTAACCTGTTCGGCAGCGACTTCCTTCTGCGGCTCGTCGAAATTGACGAACAGGCCGAGCTGGTCCTGCAGGATGCGAGCGGCGAAGGCCACCGCGTCCTCGCCCGAAATCGAACCGTCGGTCTCGATGGTCATGGTCAGCTTGTCATAGTCGAGAACCTGGCCCTCGCGGGTGTTCTCGACCTTGTAGGAGACCTTCTTGACCGGCGAATACAGGCTGTCGACGGGGATCAGCCCGATCGGCGCGTCCTCGGCGCGGTTACGGTCGGCCGGCACATAGCCCTTGCCGGTATCGACGGTGAATTCCATGCGGATTTCAGCGCCTTCGTCCAGCGTGCAGATGACGTGGTCGGGATTGAGGATCTCGACGTCGCCGACCGTCTGGATGTCGCCGGCGAGAACCGCGCCCGGTCCCTGCTTGCGGACGACCATGCGCTTGGGGCCGTCGCCTTCCATGCGGATGGCGATTTCCTTGATGTTCAAAACGATGTCGGTCACGTCCTCGCGGACGCCGGCGATGGACGAGAATTCATGCAGAACGCCGTCGATCTGCACGGCGGTTACAGCCGCGCCACGCAGCGAAGACAGAAGCACGCGGCGCAGCGCGTTGCCTAGGGTGAGGCCGAAGCCGCGCTCGAGCGGCTCGGCGACCAGCGTGGTCAGCGTCTTCTTCTTCGACGAGAACTCGATCTTGTTCGGCTTGATCAGTTCTTGCCAATTTTTCTGGATCATAGTGCTTTCCTTCCGTTGTCCCGCCACCATCCAATCGTGGCGGGCGACCTGGAATGCCGTGGAGGAGCGCCCTTGAGGCGCTCGCGCGGCGTTCGGTAAATTCTTTAGACGCGGCGCTTCTTGCGCGGACGGCAGCCGTTGTGCGGGATCGGCGTCACATCACGGATCGAGGTGATGGTGAACCCTGCTGCCTGCAGTGCGCGCAACGCCGATTCACGACCGGAGCCGGGTCCACAGACCTCGACCTCGAGCATGCGCATGCCGTGTTCCTGAGCCTTCTTGGCAACATCTTCGGCAGCCATCTGGGCAGCGAAAGGGGTCGACTTGCGCGATCCCTTGAAGCCCTGGGCTCCGGCCGACGACCAGGCAATCGAATTGCCCTGTGCGTCGGTGATGGTGATCATCGTGTTGTTGAAGGTCGAATTGACGTGGGCAACGCCCGACGAGATATTCTTGCGTTCGCGACGGCGAACACGAGCGGCTTCCTTGGCCATGATAGTCCTTTCAGTTGATCTCTACACCGCCGTAATGCCAGCGGCTCCACCAGGGAGAAGGCAGTGGGGGAATATGGCAGTAGGGCAGTATGTCTGCCGTCCCTATTGCCTTACTGCCCTACCCCCTTACTGCCCTAAATTACTTCTTCTTTCCGGCAATCGACTTGGCCGGGCCCTTACGGGTGCGCGCATTGGTGTGCGTGCGCTGGCCACGAACCGGCAGCGAGCGACGGTGACGCAGGCCGCGGTAGCAGCCGAGGTCCATGAGCCGCTTGATGTTCATCGACACTTCGCGGCGCAGGTCGCCCTCGACCTGGTAGTCGCGGTCGATGGTCTCGCGGATCTGCAGCACTTCCGCGTCGGTCAGTTGGTTGACGCGGCGCTCGGCCGGGATGCCGACCTTGTCGACGATCTCCTGGGCGAACTTCTTGCCAATGCCGTGAATGTATTGAAGCGCAATGACAACGCGCTTGTTGGTCGGAATGTTGACGCCGGCTATACGAGCCATGTTCTTCTCTTCTCCATATAGGCCGGGCGAGCCGGCGCTTCAAGTTGCCCCGCGTCCGGTGGAGGCCGGCCCTTGCGGGAGTTTCCAGTTCAAAGCGGCCTGCCTTGCCCTTGCGGACAAGCAAGCCTCATGCCTGATAGGAAGACGGGCCGCCATACCCCAGCGGACCGCTCCAGTCAAGCGCAATCGTTCGATTCTCTAGCCGGCCGCCTGGCCAACTGTCTGGGTCGTTGCCCTGAGCACCGCCTCGATCTGCTGCGTCACCGCATCGATGTCGGCCATGCCATCGACGCCCCTGAGTTTGCCCTTGGCGTAGTAGTAACCGATCAGCGGCGAGGTTTTCTTGTAATATTCCCTCAAGCGTTCTTCGAACACCGCTGGACTGTCGTCCTTGCGCACCGGCAGGCCTGCGGCCTTGGCTTCTTCGGCGCGCTTGACGATTCGGCCAACCAGCGCCTTGTCATCGACGACAAATTCGATGACCGCATCTAGCTCCAGTCCGCGATCCGACAGCATTTCCTCAACGGCGTCCGCTTGCACCAGAGTTCGGGGATACCCGTCAAGGATGAAGCCGTTTGCGCAATCAACTTGATCGATGCGCTCGGCCACAATGGCGTTGACGATAGCGTCGGACACCAGTTCGCCAGCGTCCATCACCGCTTTGGCGCGCTTGCCGACTTCGGTGCCGGCCTGAACAGCAGCACGCAGCATGTCCCCCGTGGAAAGCTGTGGGATGCCGTGTCGTTCTACCAGTCTCAGTGCTTGTGTCCCCTTGCCCGCCCCCGGCGGTCCAAGCAATATCAACCTCATCTGGCCTTTTTCCCCCCGCGCAGCTTCGACTTCTTGATCAGGCCCTCATACTGGTGCGCGATCAGGTGACCCTGAATCTGCGCCACCGTATCGAGCGTTACACTGACCACGATCAGGAGCGAAGTGCCACCAAGGTAGAACGGTACGCCAGTCGCTGAAATCAGGAACTCGGGCAGCAGACACACCAGCACCAGATAGATGGCGCCGACGACGGTGATGCGGGTGAGCACATAGTCAATATAGTCCGCGGTGCGCTCGCCCGGGCGATAGCCCGGGATGAAGCCCGAATGCTTCTTCAATTGGTCGGCGGTGTCCTTCGGGTTGAAGACGATCGCCGTGTAGAAGAAGGCGAAGAACACGATCATCGCCGCGTAGAAGGCCATGTAGAGCGGCTGGCCATGACCGAGCGACGCCAGGATGGTGCTGGCCCAAGCGGGCATGTTCGTCGTCTGCGAGAAACCGGCGACGGTCGCCGGCAGCAGCAATAGCGACGAAGCGAAGATCGGCGGAATGACGCCGGATGTGTTGAGCTTCAGCGGCAGATGCGAGGTATCGCCCTGGAACATGCGATTGCCGACCTGGCGCTTGGGGTACTGAATCAGCAGGCGGCGCTGGGCGCGCTCGAAAAAGACGATCAGGCCGATAACGATAATGGCGAGCACGATGATCGCCAGGATCAGGCCGGTCGACAGCGCTCCGGTGCGGCCTAGCTCCAAGGTACCGGAGATGGCGCGCGGCAGGCCGGCGACAATGCCGGAGAAGATGATCAGCGAAATGCCGTTGCCGATGCCGCGGGCGGTGATCTGCTCGCCGAGCCACATCAGGAACATGGTGCCGCCGACCAGCGTGACGACGGTCGAGATGCGGAAAAAGATGCCGGGATCGTTGACGATGCCGTTTCCGCCCTCGAGCCCGACCGAAATGCCGTAGGCCTGGACCAGCGCCAGAAGCACGGTCCCGTAGCGCGTATACTGGTTGATAATCTTGCGGCCCTGCTCGCCTTCCTTCTTCAGCGCTTCCAGCGACGGAATGACCGAGGTCATAAGCTGCATGATGATGGAGGCGGAGATATAGGGCATGATGCCGAGGGCAAAGATCGCCATGCGCTGCACGGCACCGCCTGCAAACATATTGAACATGCCAAGCACGCCCTTGCTCTGCGACGAGAAGGCGTGGGCAAAGGCGTCCGGATTGATGCCGGGCAGCGGGATATAGGTGCCAAGACGGTAGACGAGCAGCGCGCCGATGGTGAACCAGATGCGCTTCTTCAGATCCTCGGCCTTGGCGAAGGCCGAAAAATTCAGATTCGAGGCTAGTTGTTCAGCAGCCGAAGCCATGCCTGATTCTCCGCTTGGTCACGCTCGATGCCCGCAGCTCAGGCGGCGCGTGTCACCGAAACTCACGAGATAAGCTCCGGACTGCAAACATGCAAGCGGCCGCGTTGATGCGGCCGTCACATCTATCGGATCAAAGCACGACCGCAGGCAAAACCGAATTCCACCTTTGCCGGCCGTGCTTCAAATTGCCGTTACTCGGCGGCTGCCTTCTCAGGCAGCTTCACCGAGCCGCCGGCCTTTTCGATCTTCTCGATCGCGGCCTTGGAGGCTCCGGCCACGTCGAAGGCAAGCTTGGCCTTGATGTCGCCGTCTGAAAGGATGCGCACGCCGTCCTTGACGCGACGGATGACGCCAGCCGCAACCAGCGCCTCGGCCGTTACAACTGTCTTGGCGTCGAGCTTCTTGGCATCGAGCGCCGCCTGGATGCGGGCCAGCGACACGACGGTGAAGCTCTTGGCGAAGATATTGTTGAAGCCGCGCTTCGGCAGGCGGCGGTAGAGCGGCATCTGGCCACCCTCGAAGCCGTTGACGGCGACGCCGGAGCGCGCCTTCTGGCCCTTGACGCCGCGACCGGCGGTCTTGCCCGAACCGGAGCCGATGCCACGGCCGAGACGCTTCTTGGAGTGCGTCGCGCCGTCCTTGTCACGCAGATCATTGAGTTTCATCTGGGTTCTCCTGCGCTCTGGTTCAGCCCTCGTCCACGACGCGGACGAGATGCTGGACGGCAGCGATCATGCCGCGCACCGAGGGCGTATCCTCCAGCGTGCGCTGCTTGTGCATCTTGTTGAGGCCGAGGCCGACCAGCGTTGCGCGCTGCTCCTTCGGCCGGCGGATCGGCGAACCGATCTGCTCGACGGTGATGGTCTTGGTTGCTTTCTTGGCCATGGTCAAATCCCTGGTCAGCGTCGACTATTCTTCAGCCGCAACGGCGGTGCCGCGGCGGGCCTGAAGGGTCGAATACTTGATGCCGCGCGCTGCAGCGACATCCTTCGGATGCATCTGGCTCTTCAGCGCGTCGAAAGTGGCACGAACCATGTTGTAGGGGTTCGAAGAACCCATCGACTTGGCGACCACGTCATGCATGCCGAGCGTCTCGAAAACGGCGCGCATCGGGCCGCCGGCGATGATGCCGGTACCTTGCTTGGCGGCGCGCAGCAGAACGCGTCCCGCACCCCAGCGTCCCTCGACGTCGTGGTGCAGCGTGCGGCCTGAGCGCAGCGGCACGAAGATCATGTCGCGCTTGGCCGATTCGGTCGCCTTGCGGATCGCCTCCGGCACTTCGCGCGCCTTGCCGTGGCCGAAGCCGACGCGGCCCTTCTGGTCGCCGACGACAACAAGTGCCGCAAAGCCGAAGCGCCGGCCGCCCTTGACGACTTTGGCGACACGGTTGATGTGGACGAGCTTGTCGACCATGCCGTCGTCGCGCTCTTCGCGATCACGGCCGCGGCCGCCATCCCTACGTTCCTGTGCCATATCCTGTTCCTTGTTTTTTTCCGGAAGCACGGTTGATGATGATATCCGGCGCCTCTGTGGGTCGCCGGGGGCGAATTTCGTTTTTAGAAGCTCAGACCACCTTCACGGGCAGCCTCGGCAAGCGCCTTGACACGGCCGTGGTAGATGTAGGCGCCGCGGTCGAAGACGACTTCCTTGACGCCGGCCTTCGAGGCACGCTCGGCGATCAGCTTGCCGATGGCAGCGGCCGCCGCCGTGTCGGCGCCGGTCTTGAGCGAACCCTTGAGCTCCTTCTCGAGCGTCGAAGCAGCCGCGATCGTGTGGCCCTTGGCGTCGTCGATCACCTGGACATAGATGTTCTTCGACGTGCGATGGACCGACAAGCGCGGACGATCGCCGGCAACCTTCTTGATCTGGCGGCGGACGCGCTGGGCGCGGCGTTGGGTGGATTCTTTCGAGCCCATGATATCAGTTCCTTGCCTTCAAAAAACGGGGGCAACCATATGCGGTAGGACGAGCCTCCCGCGACCGCTCCCCGCGGCGTTAAAATTACTTCTTCTTGCCTTCCTTGCGGACGATCTTCTCGCCGGCATAGCGGACACCCTTGCCCTTGTAGGGCTCGGGGCTGCGATACTCGCGGATCTCGGCGGCAACCTGGCCGACCTGCTGCTTATCGATGCCGGTCACCGTGATTTCCGTCGGCTTCGGCACCGAAATCGTCACGCCCTGCGGCGTCTCGTAGACGACGTCATGGCTGAAGCCGAGCGCCAGCTGCAGGTTCTTGCCCTGCATGGCGGCACGATAGCCGACGCCGGTGATCTCGAGCTTCTTTTCGAAGCCGTCCTTGACGCCCTGCAGGATGTTGACGATCTGCGTGCGCGACATGCCCCACTTGGAACGGGCAGTCTTGGTCTGGTCGCGCGGCTGGACAGCGATCTCGCTGCCTTCCATCTTGACCAGCACTTCGTCGTTCACCACGAACTTCAGCTCGCCCTTCGGACCCTTCGCCGTCACGGTCTGGCCGTTGACGGTCGCGGTCACGCCCTGCGGCAGCGAAACGGGTTTCTTTCCAATACGAGACATTTTGTTGTCCTCGTCACTTCTCTTGTTTCAGGTCTCGGCTTTCGGGACTAGATCCCGAAAACCTGTTTCCAACCGGGTCACATACCAGATCAGAAGATCTGGCAGAGGATTTCCCCGCCGACATTCTGTTCACGCGCTTCGTGGTCGGCCATCACGCCCTTCGGCGTCGAAAGGATGGCGATGCCGAGGCCGTTGGCGACGTGCGGTATCGACTTGGCCGAAACGTAGACGCGGCGGCCGGGCTTCGAGACCCGAGCGATTTCGCGCACCACCGGCGCACCATCGAAATACTTCAGCTCGATCTCGATTTCGGACTTGCCGTTGTCGAAGTCGGTCTGGCTGTAGTCGCGGATATAGCCTTCCGCCTTCAGCACGTCGAGGACGCGGGTACGCAGGCGCGAGGCCGGCGTCGAAACGCTCGACTTCTTGCGGCCATACGCGTTGCGGATGCGGGTCAGCATATCGCCGAGAGGATCGCTCAATGACATGTTATGTCCTCCTTACCAGCTCGACTTGACCAGGCCCGGGATCTGGCCGTTATTGCCGAGATCACGAAGCGCGATACGCGATACTTTGAGCTTGCGATAATAGGCACGCGGACGTCCGGTGACTTCGCAGCGGTTGCGGATGCGGGTCTTGGCCGAGTTGCGCGGCAGCGCCGAAAGCTTCAGCTGGGCGCGGAAGCGCTCTTCCATCGGCTTGGACTGATCCATGATGATCGCCTTGAGCACCTCGCGCTTGGCAGCGAACTGGTCCGCAAGCTTGCGGCGCCTGTTGTTCTTCTCGACTGAGCTGGTCTTTGCCATTTCAGATTTTTCCTTTTCTCGCTGCCGTTACTGGCGGAAGGGGAAGTTGAAGGCCTTGAGCAATGCCCTGGCTTCGTCGTCCGTCTTCGCAGTCGTACAAACGATGACGTCCATGCCCCAGATCTGATCAACCTTGTCGTAGTTGATCTCCGGAAACACGATGTGTTCCTTGATGCCCATGGCATAGTTGCCACGGCCATCGAAGCTCTTCGGATTAAGTCCGCGGAAGTCGCGGACGCGCGGCAGTGCGATGTTCACGAGGCGGTCGAGGAACTCGTACATGCGTTCCTTGCGCAGCGTGACCTTGGCGCCGATCGGCATCTTCTCGCGGACCTTGAAGCCGGCGATCGAGTTGCGGGCGCGGGTGACGACGGCCTTCTGGCCGGCGATCATCGCAAGGTCTTCCGCCGCGATCGAAGGCTTCTTCGAATCGCCGGTCGCCTCGCCGACGCCCATGTTCAGCACGATCTTGTCGATGCGCGGAACCTGCATCTCGTTCTCGTAGCCGAACTGCTCCTGCAGCGCCTTGCGGATGGTCTCGTTGTAGACCTGCTTGAGGCGCGGCGTGTTCTGGGCAGTTGCCTGCTTGGTTTGAGCCTTAGCCATTGATGACTTCTCCCGAGCGCTTGGCGACGCGCACCTTCTTGCCGTCCTTCTGGAAGATGAAGCCGACCCGGGTCGGCTTGCCATCCTTGGGGTCGGCCAGCGCGATGTTCGACAGCTGGATCGGCGCTTCCTTGGTGATGATCCCGCCCTCTTGGGACTGGGACTGCTTCTGGTGACGACGGATCAGGTTGACGCCGCGCACCAGCGCGGTGTCGTCCTTCGGCTGTACCGAGAGGACTTCGCCCGAACGGCCCTTGTCCTTGCCGGCCAGCACGACGACCTTGTCGCCTTTTCTAATCTTCTGCATTGGTCCGGCTCCTTACAGCACTTCAGGCGCGAGCGAGATGATCTTCATGTGGTTCTTGGCGCGGAGTTCGCGCGGAACCGGTCCGAAGATACGCGTGCCGATCGGCTCTTTCTTGTTGTCGACGAGAACGGCTGCGTTCTTGTCGAAACGGATCACGCTGCCGTCCGGGCGGCGGATGTCCTTGGCCGTGCGAACCACGACCGCCTTCATCACATCGCCCTTCTTGACGCGGCCGCGCGGGATGGCTTCCTTGATCGACACCACGATGATGTCGCCCACGGAAGCGTATTTCCGCTTCGAGCCGCCCAGCACCTTGATGCACATGACACGACGGGCGCCGGAATTATCCGCGACGTCGAGGTTTGTTTGCATCTGAATCATGACTGGCCGCCTTCTTCTTTTCTAACGGGACGGGTTTCTCACCCCTCCCCGGTCTGTCCAAAATTCGTTTCGTTGGCCCTGATCAGGCCTGGTCCGAAGACACCACGACCCAGCGCTTGTCCTTGGAAATCGGCTTCGATTCCTGGATGAACACCTGATCGCCGACCTTGTGGGCGTTGTTCTCGTCGTGCGCCTTGTACTTCTTGGTCATGCGCACGGTCTTCTTCATCACGGGATGCGTGAAGCGCCGTTCGACCTTGACGACAACCGTCTTCTCGTTCTTGTCGCTGACGACGGTGCCCTGCAGAATGCGCTTTGGCATGGTTTTCGTCCTTAAGCCTTCTTGGCCGCGGACTTTTCCGCAGCGATGGTCTTGATACGCGCAATGTCCTTGCGGACCTGCCTCACGCGCGCGGTCTTCTCAAGCTGGCCGGTGGCCTTCTGAAAGCGCAGGTTGAACTGCTCCTTCTTCAGGCTGGCCAGGTCGTCGGTCAGCTGGTCCTGGGTCTTGGTCCGGATGTCTTCGGCTTTCATGATCAGCCCGTCCTTATTCTGCGATGCGCTGTACGAAGCGCGTCCTGACCGAGAGCTTGGCCGCGCCGAGACGCAGCGCCTCACGGGCGGTTTCCTCGTTGACGCCGTCGATCTCGAACATGATGCGGCCCGGCTTGACGCGTGCCGCCCAGTAGTCGACCGCGCCCTTGCCCTTACCCATACGGACTTCGGTCGGCTTCGACGTCACCGGCACGTCCGGGAAGATACGGATCCACACGCGGCCGGCACGCTTCATCTCGCGGGTGATCGCGCGGCGGGCCGCCTCGATCTCACGCGCGGTGACGCGGTTCGGCTCAAGCGCCTTCAGTCCGAAACCACCGAAATCCAGGTTGGTGCCGCCCTTGGCGGTACCGTGGATGCGGCCCTTGAACTGCTTGCGGAACTTTGTGCGCTTTGGCTGCAGCATCGTTCTAACTCCAAATTCCTAAATGTCTTACGCGTTTTCGCGACGGCGACCGCGTTCGCGCTCACCACCACCGCCATGCGCATGATCGCCCTCGGTGGCGCGGCGCTCCGAAGCCATCGGGTCGTGCTCGAGGATTTCGCCCTTGAACACCCAGACCTTGACGCCGCAGATGCCGTAGGCCGTATTCGCCTCGGCCGTGCCGTAGTCGACGTCGGCACGCAGCGTATGCAGCGGCACGCGGCCTTCGCGATACCATTCCATGCGCGCGATCTCGGCGCCGCCGAGACGGCCGGCGCAGTTGATGCGGATGCCTTCGGCACCGAGGCGCATCGCCGACTGCACGGCACGCTTCATGGCGCGGCGGAACGCGATGCGGCGCTCGAGCTGCTGGGCGATCGACTGGGCGACCAAGGTCGCGTCGATCTCCGGCTTGCGCACTTCGACGATGTTCAGATGCGTCTCGGACTTGGTCATCTCCATCAGCTTCTTGCGAAGCTTCTCGATGTCGGCGCCCTTCTTGCCGATGATCAGGCCCGGACGCGCCGCATGGATGGTGACGCGGCACTTCTTGTGCGGACGCTCGATCACGACTTTCGAGATCGCAGCCTGCTTGAGTTCCTTCTCAAGATATTTGCGGATCTTGATGTCCTCGTGCAGCAGCTTGCCGTACTCGCCGGTGTTCGCGAACCAGCGCGAATCCCAGGTGCGGTTGATGCCGAGACGCAGACCGATCGGATTGACTTTCTGGCCCATTATGCGGCCTCCCCTTTTTCTTCGACTTCACGAACGACGATCGTGAGGTGCGAGAACGGCTTCTCGATACGGCTGGCGCGCCCACGGCCACGGGCATGGAACCGCTTCATGACGATCGACTTGCCGACATAGGCTTCCGCCACGATCAGCGCATCGACGTCGAGGTCGTGGTTGTTTTCCGCGTTGGCGATCGCCGATTCCAGCGTCTTCTTGACCGTGCCGGAAATCCGCTTGGCCGAGAATTCGAGGTCGGAAAGCGCTGTCGCGACCTTCTTGCCGCGGATCAGCGCGGCAACCAGGTTCAGCTTCTGCGGGCTGATACGGATCGTGCGCAACACGGCGCGCGCTTCGTTGTCAGCAAGCCTGCGCGGAGCTTTGGCCTTGCCCATGATTATTTCCTCTTCGCCTTCTTATCCGCGCCGTGACCGTAATAGGTCCGGGTCGGAGCGAATTCACCGAACTTGTGACCGACCATGTCCTCGTTCACCGAGACGGGAACGTGCTTCTGGCCGTTGTAGACACCGAAGGTGAAGCCGACGAACTGCGGCAGGATGGTGGAGCGGCGGCTCCACATCTTGATCACCTCATTGCGACCACCTTCACGAACCTTGTCCACCTTCTTCAGAAGGTAGCCGTCGATGAAGGGGCCTTTCCAAATCGAACGAGTCACTTGGCGTTACCTCTTCTTAGCTCTTGCGCTGATGGCGCGAGCGCAGGATGAACTTGTCGGTCGCCTTGTTGGACCGCGTCTTCTTGCCCTTGGTCGGCTTGCCCCAGGGCGAAACCGGATGGCGGCCACCCGAGGTGCGGCCTTCGCCGCCGCCATGCGGATGGTCGACCGGGTTCATGGTCACGCCGCGATTGTGCGGACGTTTGCCGCGCCACACGGTGCGGCCTGCCTTGCCGTCATTGATGTTGCCGTGGTCCGGGTTGGACACGGCGCCGACAGTGGCCATGCAGGAGCCGTGGACGACACGCTGCTCGCCCGAATTGAGGCGCAGGATCGCCATGCCCTGGTCGCGGCCGACGAGCTGGCCATAACCGCCGGCCGAACGGGCGACCTGAGCGCCCTTGCCGGGCTTCAGCTCGATATTGTGGACGATCGTGCCGACCGGCATCGAGGCCAGCGGCATCGCGTTGCCCGGCTTCACGTCGACCGATTCACCGGCCACGATCTTGTCGCCGGGAGCCAGACGCTGCGGGGCGATGATGTAGGACAGCTCGCCATCGTCATACTTGATCAGCGCGATGAAGGCGGTGCGGTTCGGATCGTACTCGATACGCTCGACCGTGCCGACGACGTCGAACTTGCGGCGCTTGAAGTCGATAATGCGGTAGGTGCGCTTGTGACCGCCGCCGATGAAGCGGGCTGTGATGCGGCCGTAATTGTTGCGGCCGCCCGACTTGGTCAGGCCCTCGGTCAGACCCTTGACGGGCTTGCCCTTGTAGAGGCCCGAGCGATCGACGATGACCAGCTGACGGGTGCTCGGCGTTACCGGGTTGAATTTTTTCAGTGCCATTGTTCTGTCCTCGCGACCTTGCTCAGAGACCCGTCGCGACGTCGATCGACTGGCCTTCGGCCAGCGTCACAACCGCCTTCTTGACGTCGCTCTGGCGGCCGATCGTGCCGCGGAAGCGCTTGATCTTGCCCTTGCGGACAAGCGTGTTCACGGCCATCACCTTGACGCCGAACAGCGCTTCGACGGCGGCCTTGATTTCCGGCTTCGACGCCTTCTTGGCGACATTGAAGACGACCTGGTTCTGCTCGGAAGCCATGGTCGACTTTTCAGTGATCGCCGGCGAGACGATCACGTCGTAATGACGAAGGTCGGTCATTTGAAGCGCTCCTCGAGAGCCTCGACGGCGGCCTTGGAAAGGACCAGCGTGCCGCGGCGCAGAATGTCGTAGACGTTGATGCCCTGGATGGGCAGCACGTCGATGTTCGGGATGTTGGTCGCCGCCAGCTTGAAGTTCTTGTCAAGCTCGGCGCCGCCGATCACCAGGGCGTTGCTCAGGCCCAGCGTCGCGAAATTCGCGATCAGCGCCTTGGTCTTGGCCTCGGTCAGCTTCAGCTCGTCGATGATGATGATCGACGCGCTCTTGGCCTTGGCCGAGAGGGCATGCTTCAGGCCGAGCGCACGCACCTTCTTAGGCAGATCGTGCTCGTGGCTGCGCACGACCGGGCCGTGGGCCTTGCCGCCGCCGCGGAACTGCGGAGCGCGAGCCGAATGGTGACGGGCGCGGCCCGTACCCTTCTGCTTGTACATCTTGGCGCCGGTGCGGGCGATTTCCGCGCGACCCTTGGCCTTGTGCGTGCCCTGCTGCTTCTTGGCAAGCTGCCAGCGCACGACGCGCTGCAGGATGTCCTCGCGCGGATCGAGGCCGAAAATCTCTTCGGAGAGCTTCAGCTTGCCGGCGTCCTTGCCGCCAAGCGTTGTAATCTTGAGGTCCATTATTCCGCTCCCTCTGTGGCCGGGGCCTCGTTCGTGGCGGCACCGTCAGTCGCAAGGGCGCGGATCGCAGCGGGCTTCGGCGCATTGGCCGGAAGCGCCACCTTGGCCGCGTCGCGGACCAGGATCCATGCACCCTTCGAACCCGGGACCGCACCGCGGATCAGGATCAGGCCGCGATCGGCGTCGGTCGAGACGACCTCGACATTCTGCGTGGTGACGCGGGTGTCGCCCATGTGGCCGGCCATATGCTTGCCCTTGAACACCTTGCCCGGATCCTGGCGCTGGCCGGTCGAGCCGTGTGTACGGTGCGACACCGAGTTGCCGTGTGTTGCGCGGCCGCCACCCATGTGGTGCCGCTTGATGACGCCCTGGAAGCCCTTGCCGATCGTGGTGCCCGTCACATCGACCTTCTGGCCGACGACGAAGTGCTCGACAGTGATCTCGGCGCCAACATCGATCATGTTGTCGGCAGAGACGCGAAACTCGGCAACCTTGGCCTTGGGCTCGACGGAAGCGGTCGCGAAATGGCCGCGCATCGCCTTCGACGTGTTCTTCACTTTGGCAAGGCCAACGCCGAGCTGGACGGCGGTATAGCCGTTCTTCTCCTGCGTGCGCTGCGCCACGACCTGGCAGTTCTCCATCTGGAGAACAGTGACGGGAACATGTTCCCCGGCATCGTTGTAGATGCGGGTCATTCCCACCTTCTTTGCAATCACACCTGAACGCATCGGTTCAATTCCTTTAGAGTTCCCTGTCGGGGCTGTCGCCCCTCCACGCCTCTTGTTCCTTCAGAGTTCCGGGTCGCCCCGCTGACCTCTGGTTCCTTAGAGCTTGATCTCGACGTCGACACCGGCGGCCAGGTCGAGCTTCATCAAAGCATCGACCGTCTGCGGGGTCGGGTCGACGATGTCGAGCAGACGCTTGTGCGTGCGCATCTCGAACTGCTCGCGGCTCTTCTTGTCGACGTGAGGCGACCGGTTGACCGTGAACTTTTCGATCCGCGTCGGCAGCGGAATGGGGCCGCGGACGTTGGCGCCGGTGCGCTTGGCGGTCGACACGATTTCCCGTGTCGAGGCGTCGAGCACCCGGTGATCAAACGCCTTCAGGCGGATGCGGATATTCTGTCCGTTCATGCGTCACTTCCTTGTTCTGGCGCGGCGCGGGCAGCGCCCGCGACAGATCGGTTTAAGTCCAAATTACTCTGTGATGGTGACGACGATGCCGGCACCGACGGTGCGGCCGCCTTCACGGATGGCGAAGCGCAGCTTCTCTTCCATGGCGATCGGCACGATCAGCTC